>CALWOZ010000001.1 GCA_944383305.1 uncultured Clostridia bacterium
ACTTTACCTTTTTGCTTTTATTATAACATAAATAGACAAAGTCGCAAAGGTATTTCCGAATTTGTCTACAGTCTGAATCAAGCTAATAATTAGCTTGATTTTCTTTTAATAGTAATTAAGAAATAAAACATTTAATAAAAAAAGGAGAAGGAAAGCAAACCTTTGAATATGACGCAAGGGGTAACATTATAGGAATAACAGATGGAGAAAACCATACAACAGAGTATATATACAATGTTTCAGGACAGTTAACTACTATAATAGACCCAAGCGGAGAAAAGGAACAATATTTTTATGACCTTGAAAATAGGCTAAAAGAAAAGGTTGATAGAAATGGAGTTATAACACAGTATAGCTACAATATGTATCAAAACTTACTTTACAGAAAAACAAAAGATAATAGCTTACAAGAAATATATACATATTCAAAAGATGGCTATTTACAAAGTGCTATATCTAACGGAATGCAGTATAATTATACATATGATATAATGGGAAGGATAGCAAGTAAAACAGCTAGCGGAAGAAACCTTATTTCATATGAATATGATAAAAACGGAAACAAAATAAAAGAAATAGATGCAACTGGAAAAATAACCCAGTTTGAATATAATGAAATTGACTTATTAAAAAATGTGTCATATAATGGAAACAACATAGCAACATATGATTATTACAATAATGGTTTAATAAAAAAACCTTAAAAATGGAAGCCTAGAGCAACAATATAGCTATGATGAGGATTTAAACCTAAGCAGCTTAAACATAAAACACAATGATGATTTAATAGTTTCAAACAGATATAGATATGACGGAAATGGAAACAGAAAAAGCAAGCAAATGTTTGATAGCTTAACAAGATATTTCTATACAGAAATAGGACAGTTAAGAAAAGTTAAATCAGAAAATTATGAAGAAGAGTTATTCTATGATAAAGCTAACAACAGAACAAGAAGAATAGTAAATGGAGAAGAAGAGCTATATGCTTATGACAATAGAAATAGACTTACTCAATTTACAAAAAACAATAAAACAACAAACTTTAAATGGGATAATGCAGGTAATCTTCTACAAGATGACAAAGCTAACTACACATACAACGGCTTTAACCAAACAACAAAGGTGGAAACATTTAACGGTAATACTCAAATAAACCGTTATGACCCAGAGGGACTACGCTATGAAATGGAAGAAAATGGATAGCTTGTACAATTCATTTTTAACACAGACAGAGAAGTAGTAGCAGAAAAAGAAAATGAATGGACTATTTATATAAGAGGTTCAGAGCTTCTAGCAAGTAGTAACGACCACGCAAGGACTTACTATCACTATGCAAATGACGAAATGGGAAGTTGTACCCATATAGTAGATGATAGGAAGATACTAAACCAATATGAATATGATGCTTGGGGCAATGTTACAAGCCAAAAGGAAACAGTAAAAAATAGATTTAAATTTAATGGACAACAACTAGACCCAATCACTCAGCAATACTACCTAAGAGCAAGGTTCTATAACACTGTTGTAGCAAGATTTACACAGGAAGATACATATAGGGGAGATGGACTAAACCTTTATAGCTATTGTGCTAATAACCCTGTTTATTATGTTGACCCTAGTGGGAATGCTTGTAAACCTAATAAAGAACTTTATGAGAAAAATAAAAATGCAAGATCTTTAAATGATCCAAAACAAGATATGTATGAGGGTAGACCAAGAAGTAATCATAAGGTAGAAACTGTTAAGAATAAATTGCCAGTATATTCAGATACTAATTCTTCAATGGATTTATTGAATGAAGATGGCAGTATAAAACAAAGAAGATATTATGATGAAGCTGGAAGAGCAGAAAGAGATATTGATTATAATCATACTGATGATGGTAATCATGAATTTCCACATGTTCATGAATGGGATTGGACTAAAAAACCACCTAGACAAGATTCACGTAAAAAATAAATATGAAAGGATAAAATATGTATGGATAGTTTAATTTTGTTTCATGATCATACAATAAAATCTTATAATGTTGATTTTTTTAATAATAAAATAACAGTATATACATTAAATAACAACAAAGAAACAGTATTATATATTAGTGATGTTTTAACCCATTGCTTTGATTGTATATTAGATACAAAATCTAATATAATATTTGATATTAATATAAAAAGTATAGATTATTTTATAAGTGAAAATATAGATAAAATAAAAGACTTTAAGAATATGTGTTGGCCAATTTATTATAATGATATTAGTGAGTTAAAGAATTTTCTTGAAGACAATAATTATAAATATATAAGAATATTATCATCTTATGGTATGGATGGTTGGGTATTAGCAAAAAATATAAAGATAATTAAAAATTAGTACATAGTTAATAACTCTTATTCTTATAATAGAAATGGCAATAGAACCTCTAAAAATGAATTAGGTGTAATTTTTACAAGGTATGTTTATAATGAAAATAAATAGTTATCTAAAGTGATAAAATCTAAAAGCGAATTTTTAGAAAGCAAAGAAGTTTATAGGGAAGAATTATTTTATGATAAAGCTAACAATAGAACAAAAAGAATAGTAAATGGAGTAGAAGAGTTATATGCTTATGATAATATAAATCGACTTACTCAATTTACAAAAAACAATAAAACAATAGACTTTAAATGGGATAATGAAGGTAATCTTTTACAAGATGACAAAGCTAACTACACATACAACGGCTTTAACCAAACAACAAGGGTAGAAACATTTGACGGAAATATTCAAGTAAACCGTTATGACCCAGAGGGACTACGCTATGAAATGGAAGAAAACGGACAACTTGTACAGTTCATTTTTAATACAGACAGAGAAGTAATAGCAGAAAAAGAAAATGAATGGACTATTTATATAAGAGGTTCAGAACTTCTAGCAAGTAGTAACGATTATGCCAAAACTTACTATCACTATGCAAACGATGAAATGGGAAGTTGTACCCATATAGTAGATGATAGGAAGATACTAAACCAATATGAATATGATGCTTGGGGAAATGTTGTAAACCAAAAAGAAACAGTAAAAAATAGATTTAAATTTAATGGACAACAATTAGACCCAATTACTCAGCAGTATTACCTAAGAGCTAGATTTTATAATCCAGTAATAGCAAGATTTACACAAGAAGATACATATAGAGGAGATGGACTAAACCTTTATAGTTACTGTAAGAATAACCCTGTTCATTATGTTGATCCTAGTGGGAATGCTTGTAAAAAAGCAAGTCAAAATTTATCTGATGCTATAAAGGGAGAATATTCTATTGATTCTTTTAATAATAATGTAAAAAAAGCATATGAAGCTTATGAAAATCAAGGTTGGAAAGGTAACTTACTAGAACATCAAAATACAAAAACTAAAGCTGGCGGTACATGGAATAATAGAGATAATACTTTGCCAGTTAAAGATAGTAAAAATAATTTTATAACATATAGAGAATATGATGTAAATATTACACATAAGGGACAGAATAGAGATGCTGAAAGGTTTGTAAAAGGGAGCGATGGGTCTACATATTATACGAATGATCATTATAAAACATTTACCAAAATAAAAAATAGATAAGGAGAATTAATCATTTATATGAAAAATAAAAATTTTTTAATAATAACAAAAGAAATAAGTTTTGAAGAACTACCTCAAAATGCATTAAAATTAATAATAGATGGGAATCATATAAAAACAGAATTAGATTTTATTAATATCATGAGCAATACATTTAATTTTCCACAGTTTGAAGATAAAATATGTAATTTGTCTGGTTTTTTAGATTGGATGACTGATTTAACATGGTTTGATGAAGCTGAAGAAAAAAAAATAGGAGAAACAGTAGATATTATATTAATAATTAAAAATTATAACAAACTTTTTAATGGAAATATAGAAAAAGTAAAATTTTTTATAATAGAAAATTTTGTAAATATTATATTGCCATATTGGGAAAAAGAAGTTATTAAATGTTCATATTTAGGGACAAGAAAGTTTGATGTTTATTTAGTAGAGGATTTTAAAAGTTAAATTTTTATTATAGTAATTAAAATAGAATAGTTAACTTCTACAAGACAATAAAGCTAACTACATATACAACAACTTTAACCAAACAACAAAGATAAAAACATTTGACGGCAATATACAAATCAATAAGTATGATGCAGAAGGCTTACGCTATGAAATGGAAGAAAACGGACAACTTGTACAGTTCATTTTTAATACAGGTCAAGTACTTTTTAAGAATAAATTCTTAAAAAGCCTGCTAATGCAGTCCGTATATCTTTACGGTACAAAAAGAGAAGTAATAGCAGAAAAAGAAAATGAATGGACTATGCCTGTGCATATTTCATATGCACTGTGATAAGAGGTTCAGAACTTCTAGCAAGTAGTAACGACCACGCAAGGACTTACTATCACTATGCAAACGATGAAATGGGAAGTTGCACCCATATAGTAGATGATAGAAAAATATTAAACCAATATGAATATGATGCTTGGGGTAATGTTGTAAACCAAAAAGAAACAGTAAAAAATAGATTTAAATTAAACGGGCAACATTAGCCCACCAAGATAGGTGGGTCAAATGCAAGGCATTTGAGTTTTGCTTTAGCAAAATCCTATGAAAATTAGATCCAATCACTCAGCAGTACTACCTAAGAGCAAGGTTCTATAACCCTATAATAGCTAGATTTACATAGGAAGACACATATAGGGGAGATGGACTAAACCTTTATAGTTACTGTGCTAATAACCCTGTTTATTATGTTGACCCAAGTGGGAATGCTTGTGAAAGTATAAAAGATAGATTAACTTACCAAACCTATACAAAAGTTAATTCAACTACAGGTGAAGTATATTCTGGCAGAACAGCGGGTAGAGGAACACCACAAGAAAATATTAGAAATCGTGATAGAAATTATCATATGAATAATTATGGATTTGGACCAGCACAATTAGATAAAACATCTGATAATTATTATGCAATAAGAGGACGAGAACAAATGTTAATAGAAGCAAATGGTGGTGCTAAATCAAAAGGTGGAATATCTGGAAATAGAATTAATGGCATAGGAGATAATAATAACAAGAATCTATATTTAAATGAAGCTAAAAAGGAGTTTGGAGATATTGAATAATGAAATTAAAACTAGAAAAAAAGACTTAAATTAGGTGATATATATGAAATAGCATTACCCAATAATAAGAATGCTTATGGAAGACTATACAAAGAATGCACATTAGCTATATATAATAAACTATGTAATAATGTAGAAGAAATTCCAGAAGAAGAAAATTATAAATTTTTTTGTGGAGTTTATAAGGAATTATTACAAGATGGTGAATGGAAAATTGTAGGAAATAGAGAGTTTGAAAATGAAAAAGATGCTTGGCCTCCACCAACTTGTGTTGTAGATGCACTTACCGGAAAAGGTTCTATATATTATAAGGGAGAAATTATATCATCTAATTATGAAGATTGTGAAAATTTAGAAATTGCTGCGGCTTGGAATAGGAACCATTTGATTAATAGATTAATGGGAATTAATTTATATGAAAAAAATAATTTTTTAGGAAACCCAGCAGGTAAGTTAAGACATAGCAAATTTCAGTATGGAGATATATATGAAATACCATTACCAAATGGTAAAAATGCTTATGGAAGACTTTATAAAACATCTATTTTAGGAATATATGAAGGGATGTATGATAGTGTGCAAGAGATACCAAAAGAAGAAAATTATAAATTTTTTTGTGGAGTTACTACAATTTTATTAAAAGATAAAGATTTAAAAATTGTAGGAAATAGAAAATTTGAAAATGAGGAAGATGCTTGGGCACCTCCATTTTGTGCAATAAATATAATTGATAACAGTTGTTGTATTTATTATAAAGAAAAATTTATAAAATGTGATAAAAAAGAATGCAATGATTTACAAGTTATAACATTTTTAAATAAAGAAGAATTAATTAATAAACTGATGTTATAAATATGACCAAATGTTCAATCTTAGAAAAGTTATATTGCCAAACAACATAGAAAAAGGCATAGGGACAAGTTATGAGTATGACCCATTTCATAAGCTATTAAAAACAGAAGATGCCGAAGGCAACATATATGCAACACATAGAGATTATGAAGGGAATTTATTAAAAGAAATAGACCCAAATAGTTATGATATAAAAGCTAATGACGGTGAAGGTATATCATATGAATATGATGAATATGACAACAAAATAAAAACAATATATCCAGACGGCAGTATAGAGCGTATAAAATATGATGCTAATGGAAATGTAATAAAAGTAATAGCACCAGAACAATATGAGGCAGATTTAGATGACGGAGCAGGGTATACATATGAATATGACTGTATGAATAGGTTGGTGCAAGTAACAGACCAAAGATACAACATAATAAAAAGGTATGTATATGACTTAAAAGGGAATGTAATAAAAGAGATAAATGCAGATGGATATAAAACAGGGGGCAATGACGAAGAAAGAAAAGGTACTATATACAAATATAACAAAATGAACTGGCTAACAGAAAAAAGAGAGCCAGTAACAAAGACAAAATATAGACTTACAACATATGAATATGATTTATCAGGAAATGTTGTAAATTGTATATAATATGAGAAGATAGTTTTTGCTATCTTCTTTTTTTATACTCGAAATATTACATAATTTAAAACAAAAACATAATATTTTACATATTTTTACAAAAATACTAAAAAATTATGATATTATATGTATAAATAGAATTTAGAAAAATCTTGGAGTATTTATGTAAAAATGTTAATTTATATTTTTAATTTAATAATTATTTTAAAATGGGTAGACAGAAATTTGTTATTTGTCTACCTTTTTTTTATTAAAAAACTAAAAATATATAAAATAAGAAGTCCACCTATTTCTCTACTTAATTTTGAAAACAAAAAATTTAAGTAAAGAAATTTGGAGGAAAAAATGAACAATAAAAAATATATTTATGTAAAAAAATATAAAAGCGATATTACAGAGAAGATTGAGGTAAGTGAAGAAGTTTATACTGAATATTGGAAATATACAGAAAAAGAAAAATATTTTAAAAAATATGAAAGAAATAAAATAAGTATTGATGATATTGTTATTGATTGTAAATTTAATTTAGAAGACCATATAATAACAAAACTTATGTTAGATAAATTAAATGTAGCTTTATCTAAATTAAATGATGAAGAATTTAAAATTATAACAGATATATTTTTTAATTCAAAAACAGAAAGAGAAGTAGCAAAAGAATTTAATTGTAAATTTTATAAAGTACATACAAAAAAGATTAGCATATTAAAAAAACTAAAAAATATGTTAAAAAATGAAATATAATATAAAAAAATGTAAAGTTAAAATAAAATTTTGTTTAATATTTACAAATTTTAAACTTTAAAAAAATAATTTTTGTTGAAATTTTAAAACTTCAATATATAGTTTCATTCCTTTATATATAGAGGGATATTTTACCTCTGTGTACATTGAAAATTGAATACACAATATAGCAAATACAAAGTTAAATAATACTAAAATTACTAAAGTAATTCAGTAGACTAGAATTATTAACGTAATTCAGTAGACTATAATTGCTAAAGCAATTCAGTAGTAATGGAGCAACGCACTAAAACACGCTTGCGAATAATGTTTGTAGTGATAAGGTTTTAACAATTTTTGATTATAGCATAATCAAAAATGTTATAGATTGAACTAATTGCGAAGATATTTATTTAATATAATGATACTTCTACATAGTCCCAACTCATCGTAAGGAGTGTAGTCCGTCTGTAAGGGGGAAATCTGAAATGGTTATGGTTGTCTATCTAATCAATAGACCGTTTGTTATATCTTGAACATAAACAATTTTTAAATACTTTATATTCAAAAACAGATACTACTAAAATTTATTTAGATAAAATTTAATACAAAAATCCATATATAAATTTTACCTAAATAAATTAAGTTGTACCTTAATTACAATATTAAGTAATAGAACAGGAGGAATAGGGTTAATAGGTTTATTATAACAAAAAAGCAATAAGCCTATTTTTCCGATTGTGTTACTTAACAGTAATATTTATATTTTGAAATACATATTATATACTTGAAGAGGTGAAAAAGATGGACAACTATAAAAATTATGAAAATTACAATATAGAAAATCTTAACAATATAAATGATACAAGGGTAAATATAAAATTACCAAAACAAGAAAGAATGCTTGATTATATAGAGCAAATAGGAAATCCTTGTTGTTATCAAGATGGAGAACGAAAAATTATCCTTACTTTTAAAGATGATTGTGAAGAAACTGAAAAAGAAAAAGAATTTTTAAGAAAATACATTAAACAATATTTAAAAATATAAACCTAGACTAAAGAAGAAACTTATGTTATAATTTCAAAAAAGGACACGATTAAATTTTTCTTTAAGCTCTAGGTATTTTTAATTAAAAAAATATTTAGGAGATTTATTATGAAGAAATATAATACAGCAATATATTTAAGGCTTTCAAAAGAAGATGAAAAGCTAGGAGAAAGCGACAGTATCATTAACCAAAAATCAATGCTTGTAGATTTTGTAAACAGTAAAGAAGATTTACACCTTGTAAAAACAATGATTGATGATGGTTATAGTGGAGGCAACTTTGAACGCCCTGCTTTTAAAGAAATGATGGAGCTTATAAAAAATAGAAAAATAAACTGTATTGTAGTGAAAGATTTTTCTAGGTTTGGGCGTGATTTTACCGAAGTAGGTAGATATTTAGAAGAAATCTTTCCGTTTATGGGAGTTAGATTTATTTCTTTAAACGATAATTATGACAGTTTAAAAAATAAAAGTGGTATAGAAAACTTGGCAATACCATTTAAAAATCTTGTAAACGATGCGTATTTGAGAGACACTTCAATTAAAATACGAAGTAGCCTTGATATTAAAAGAAAAAAAGGCGATTTTATAGGCAGTTTTGCAAGTTATGGCTATTTAAAAGACCCTAACAACAAAAATAAACTTATTGTAGATGAGATAGCTAGTAAAGTTGTGCAAGATATTTTCAAATATCGTTTACAAGGCTTTAATATAAACAAAATATCGGAAAAATTAAACAAAGAAAATGTTCTTTGTCCTATGGAATATAAAAAATCAATAGGGATAAAAGCAAGTACAAACTTTAAGAAAAATGATAAAGCTTTATGGACACCTAAAGCTATTTTTAGGATATTAGAAAATCCTTTATACATAGGAACAACTGTTCAAAAAAAGGTAACAACAGTAAATCATAAAGTTAAAAAACTTGTGTATGTACCGAAAGAAGAAAGAATAATAGTAGAGAATACTCACGAGCCTATCATATCAAAAGAAGTTTTTGAAATGGTGCAAAAATTAATGGAGATAGACACACGAACTGCACCAAACGAAGAAAAAATATATTTGCTTAGCGGGTTTGTTAAATGTGGCGAATGTGGTGCAAACTTAATAAGAAGAAATTATGGAACGAAAGAAAAACCGTATATTTACTATACTTGTAGCAACAAGAAAAATCAAAAAGGTTGTAAAGGTTCTAGCATTAAAGTTGAATCTTTAGAAAATATAGTTTTTAATGCCATAAAAAAGCAAATAGAAGCTACTATAACTTTAGAAGATATACTAAGCGATATAGATAGTGAAAGCTATGCAAAAACAGAAAAGCAAAAGCTAAATAAAAAAATTGAAGAAAAAGAGCAAGATTTAAAAAAATATCAACTTATAAAACTTAAAATATATGAAGATTTAAAAATAGGACTTTTAAATGAAGAAGAATACACCGACTTTACAAAAGGTTATTCTGAAAAAATTGTACATATAAAAAATGTAATATCAGATTTAAAAAAGGAACTTGATAATGTTTTAAATGGGTTGACAGAAAAGCAACTTTGGATAGAACATTTTAAAAAGTATAATAGTATTAAGAAGTTAGATAGAGAGCTTATTATAAGCTTGATTGAGCAAATAAAAATATATACAGATAAAACTACTGAAATACAGTTTAAATATGAAAATGAATTTAAAGATTTATTAGAATATAAACAAAGCTTAGAACAAGTGCAGGTGGCGTGCAATGGCTAGAAAAAGTAGAAAAACACCTGAAAAACAATTAACAAAAACTAATCAAAAAACTTATTCTGTTGGAGTATATGTAAGGTTATCTCTTCTTAATAACAATATGGAAGATGACAGTAGCATACAAAATCAAAAAAATATAATTTTAAATTATATAAAAAATAATGAACAGTTTAAGCTAATCGAGATATACGAGGACAATAACTTTTCTGGGACGAACTTTAACAGAACGGCATTCCAAAAGCTTATAGAAGATGTACAAAGTGGTAAAATAAACTGTATTATAGTAAAAGATTTGTCTAGGTTTGGGCGAAATTATATTGAATGTGGCAATTATCTTGAAAAAATATTTCCGTATATAGGGGTAAGATTTATTGCTATAAATGATAATTATGATAGCGAAAATATGAATTCTAGCGAAATTTTGATGATGCACCTTAAAAATATAATAAATCAGCTTTACGCACAAGATATAGGCAAAAAGGTGTCAACGGCTATAAGAGCAAAACAAAAAAGGGGAGAATATGTTGGCTCTTTTCCTAATTATGGTTACAAAAAAGATGAAAAAAATAAAAATAAACTTGTGATAAATGAAGAAACAGCACCTGTTGTAAAAATGATTTATGATTTAAAATTACAAGGTTTAGGGTATGTACAAATAGCTAGTAAATTAAATGACCAAAACATATTATCCCCTTATGCTTATTTACATACAAAAGGTTATTTTAAAACTGATAAGTACAAAGATTTAAAATGGACACCCCTTGCAGTTAAAAGAATTTGTACAAATCAAGTGTATATAGGTAATATTGCAGAAAAGAAAAGCAACGTATATGGAGATAAAGCTAAAGATTTAGATATGGAAAAATTTATCGTTGTTAAAAATATGCACGAACCCATAGTAAGCGAAAAAGTTTTTTATAAAGTGCAACAAGTAACAGAAAATATTGCTAAAACTTTTAAACAAAAATATGATATAAAAACAACAGAAAATATATTTAAAGGTTTAGTGAAATGTGGTAATTGTGGCAAAAATATGTACAGATTTAAACATTGTGTAAAAAATAAAAATGGCAAAATAAATATAAGTTATGATTTTAAATGTAAAGAAATTTATGCATCAAAATGTAAAGTTGGTTCTACTAATGAAGAAACACTAAAAAGAATAGTTTTTAATCAATTAAAAACACAAATACAGTTAGTGTTAGATTTACAAGACTTAATTGTAAAAAATGATAAATTTGTATCCTATGAAGAACATTTACTTAAAAATACATTACAAAATCTACACAGTGAAATAACAAAAATTAAAAATTTTCAAAAGACTATATACGAAGATTATTGTACAGGTTTATTAGATGAAGAAGATTATTTATTTACAAAAGCTAATTATATAGAAAAAGAAAATGAATTAAATTTACAAAAAGAAAATATCCAAAACAAACTTTTTGATTTAAAAAATACATTAAACAAGGAAAATGAATATATAAAACAGTTTTTAAAATTTAAAAACTATAAATTTTTAACTAGGGAATTGTTACAAACTTTAATAGAAAAAATAGTTATACATAATGACAAAAGCATAGAAATATTCTTTAAATATGAAAATGAGTATAAGCGTATACTTAATGAAATAGAAAGGGTTTCTAAAAATGCAGTATAAAATAGCTGTTTATACTAGAATTTCTATTAAAGATAAAAAGTGTAACGATGAAACACAAAGTATAAAAAATCAAAGAGATATTATAGAAAATTTTATAAAAAATAATAGTGATATTTGTTCAAGTGATATTTTCTATTATAGCGATGAAGGTTATTCTGGCAGAACATTTAAACGACCATATTTTGAAAAATTAATAGAAGATGCAAAAAAAGGTAAGATAAATTGCATTATAGTAAAGGATTTATCAAGGTTTGGGCGTGATTATATAGAGGTAAATACTTATTTAGATAAAGTTTTTCCATTCTTGAATGTAAGGTTTATATCTATAAATGATAATTATGACAGTAATAACAACAAAAATAAAACATTAGAATTAGATGTATCTTTCAAAAATTTACTCTATAATTATTATAGCAAAGATTTATCTAACAAAGTAATAACAGGTATAAAAAATAAAGCTAGACAGGGAGAATACATAAGAATTAACGTACCTTTTGGATATAAGAAAAATAGTGAAACAAAAAAGGTTGAAATAGATGAAGAAACAGCACCTATTGTTAAAATGATATTTGAAATGGTGGCAGAAGGTAAAACATTTTCGGAGGTTTGTGATTTTCTAAATAAAAATAAAATTCCAACTAGAAGTGAATTTAAAATGAAAAATGGAGCAGTTAAAAACTATCCTCATTTAAAACAAAATAAAATTTGGAGAAACTTTGATTTAATATCAATGCTACAAAATGAAATATATATGGGAACTTTAGTTTTATTTAAAACTAAAAAGCTAAAATGTGGACACAGAAAAAGAATAAAATCTGATGAAGATGAAGTTATTGTAAAGGAAAATATATATCCACCAATAATATCAGAAGAGCTATTTTTTAAAGTTAATGCCAATAGAAAAAAATATGCTCCTACTAGAGATATTAAAAATATATTTGCATACAAATTAAAATGCGGGCATTGTGGCTATGCATTAAAAAATACAGAGTTAAAAAAACATAATGAAGTTTTTGATAAAAAATACTACTGTAATAGTAAAAATGAATTGTATATAAAAAATTGCAAAAATACTCACATAAAAGAAAGTGAGCTAAAAAGAATAGTCTTTAACAGTTTTAGAAATGAAATATTGTTAAGATTAGAAGAAGATGAGCTAAAATCAAATTTGTTAAATTTAAAAACAGATTTAAAAAAATTAAGCAAGGAAGTGAATAATTTAAAAAGTGAAAAAAGAAATTTATATGAAATTTACTTAAATCAACAAATAAGTAAAGATGAGTATGTAATCCAAAAAAATGAAAAAGAAATATCTATACAAAATACACAAAAGCAAATACAGTTATTACAAGAAGAAATATTTGCACTTGAAAATATAACTGATGAGAATAAATTGTTTGAAAAATATATAAAATCTAGTGAACTTACTAGAGAAATGGTTGAAGCTTTCGTTGATTGTATTTATCTGTATGATGATGCAGTAAATATAAAATGGAGCTTTAAAAAAATATAAAAATTTTTATGTCCTTTATTGACAATACCTTATTTAAGAGATATATCATTGAAAATTAGAAGTAGCTTTGATATTAAAAGAAAAAATGGAGATTTTATAGGCTCTTTTGCAACTTATGGATATTTAAAAGACCCTAATAATAAAAATAAGCTTATTGTAGATGAAGTTGCATCTAAAGTAGTTAAAGAAATTTTTAAATATAAATTGTGTGGATTAAGCGCTGATAAAATAGCTAAAAAACTAAATGAAAACGGTATATTATCTCCTATGGAATATAAAAAATCAATAGGATTAAACTTTAATACAGGATTTAAGAAAAGAGCAAAGTGTATTTGGAGTGCTAAAGCTATTTTTCGTATATTAGAAAATCCTATATATATTGGAACACTTGAACAAAATAAGGTTACTACACCTAATCATAAGATTAAAAAAATAATTAATGTACCAAAAGAAGAACGTATAATAGTAGAAAATAACCACCAGCCTATTATAGAAAAAGATATTTTTGAAAATGTACAAAGACTAATGTTATTAGATACAAGAATAGCACCTAATAAGGAACAATTATATTTATTAAGTGGTATTATAAACTGTTTAGAATGTGGATCTAATTTAGTAAGAAAAAATAATGGAACTAAAGATAAGCCATATATTTATTATATTTGTAATAATGCAAAAAATAAAAAAGGTTGTGTTGGGGCTAATATTAAAGAAAATATATTAGAAAATATAATTTTTGAAGTTATAAAAAGCCATATAAACAGTATTATAAATTTAGAAAAAATAATAAATATAATAAACAACTTACCTTATACAACAAGAGAAATTAAAAAATTTAACAAAATGATTAACACTAAAAAAGAAGAATTATTAAAATATAAAAATATTAAACTAAAAATATATGAAGATTTAAAAAGTGGATTATTAACTCAAGAAGAATATAGAGAATTTGTTGACTTATATACCAATAGAATAAAAGAAAATGAAAGTTTAATATTAAAATTTGAAAAAGAAATAAAAATACTATTAGACAAATCAAGCCCTAACCAATTATGGATACAACATTTTAAAAAATATAAAAATATACAAAAATTAGACAGAGAAATAGTTGTAAATTTAATTGAAAAAATAGAAGTAAATAAAAATAAAGTAATAAATATTCATTTTAAATATAAAGATGAATTAGCACTAAAATAATAGGTGACTAATGGCTAGAAAAAGTAGAAAAAATTTAAAAGAAATTAAATTTATAACAAATAAGGAAATATACAATGTAGGAATTTATTTAAGAATATCTGTACTTGACAAAGAAGATACAGATACAATAGAAAATCAAAAAAATATAATTTTAGATTATATAAAAGATAAAGAAGAATTTAAGTTAGTTGAAATTTATGAAGATAGTAATAAAACTGGTACAAACTTTAACAGAGGTGGATTTAAAAATCTTTTAGAAGATATAAAAATTGGTAAAATAAATTGTATAATAGTAAAGGATTTATCACGTTTTGGAAGAAACTATATTGAATGTGGAAATTATCTTGAAAAAATATTTCCATTTATGAATATAAGATTTATAGCTATAAATGATAATTATGATAGTAAAAATGAAAATTCTAGCGAAATATTAATAATGCACTTAAAAAATATCGTAAATGAAATTTATGCTAAAGATATTTCAAAAAAGGTTAGTACAGTATTTAGAGAAAAACAAAAAAGAGGAGAGTTTATAGGAACTTGGGCAAGTTATGGATATTTAAAAAGTCCTAATAATAAAAATAAGCTTATAATTAATGAAGAAACCTGTCATATTGTTAAAGAAATTTTTAATTTAAGACTAGAAGGATATAGTTATAATAAAATAGCTTTATTTTTAAATCAAAAAAATATTTTATCACCATATGCTTATTTATATAGTAAAGGATTTATTAAAAATACTAGATTTAAAGATACTAAATGGCTTGAAACAACAGTAAAAAAAATATTATCAAATGAAATTTATATAGGTAATTTAGTCCAAAGAAAATATAAAACTATATCAAATAGAAAAAGAGAAAAAAACAATATAGAAGATTATATTATTGTTGAAAATACACACCAACCTATAATTTCAAAAGAAACTTTTTATAAAGTTCAAGAGATAAATAAAAAAAGTAGACAAATATATTATAATAAAAATAAAAAAACTAAGTCTAATGAAAACATATTTAAAAAATATATAAAATGTGGCGAATGTGGTAAAAATTTAATAAAAAGACAAAAAGAGAGTAATTATATATATACTTTTTTTGAATGTAAATCTCATAGGATAAATGGGTGTAAATTTACTACTATTAAAGCCCATTATGTTGAAGAAATAGTATTTAATCAAATAAAAAATCAAATAGAAATTAATATAAATTTAAAAAGTATATTAAATAAAAATAGTACTTATTTAGAAGAAAATATATTAAATAATAAGATTGAAAATATGGAAAAAGAACTTATAAAAATAAAAGACTTTTATAAAATAATATATGAAGATTACATAAATAAAACTCTATCACAAGAAGAATATATTTTTAATAAAAATTCATATTTGCAAAAAGAAAAAGTTTTATTAAAAAAGAAACAATTATTAGAAATAGAACTAATAAATATAAAAAATAGTTTAAATATACAAAACAAATGTTTAAAAGAATTTTTTGAACTTAAAAAATTAACAAGAGAATTAATAGAAATTTTAATAAAAGAAATTGTTATATCTAAAGATAAAACTATAAAAATATATTTTAATTATAAAAATTAATAATTGAAAGTTAAATAGGTTGTATACTGTTTAGATTTAGTTATTTTTTAACCTACACTAAAAACAGTATAATAAAAGAGTTAATTTTTAATATATAAAAATTAACTCTTTTATTATTAATTTCAATTAATTTATTTAATTTGTCTTTTATAAATTTCCTCATTTAAATTATTTTCAGATTTAGAAACAATTAAAGCGGTTCCAGCATCACCAACTACGTTTAAAGCAGTTACTAACATATCCATAGGTCTATTAATAGCAATAATTAAAGAGTATGCTATTAAGCTGGCTTCATTATTATATCCCATAGCAGTTAGTATGGAGAATAAGATAATTGTTGAAGAACCAGGAATAGATGGAGTTCCAATAGATGCCATTAGTGCTAAAAATGAAATTAAAATAATATTAAAAAAAGTTACATTATATCCAGCACTAGATGCAATAAACACCGTTGCTATAACCTGCATTATGGCAGTTCCGTTCATATTAACTGTCATACCTAATGGAAGGGTAAAAGATATTATCTCTTTATTAATTCCTAACTCCTCTTCACAAGTTTTTTCATTTAAAGACAAAGCAGCAGCAGAAGAGGCAGCAGAAACACCTAAAAGGGCAACTTTACTTATTTTTTTAATAAAAATAAAAGGATTTAGTTTTGTTTTAATATAAATATAGCTTGGATATCCTAAAATAAAAAATATAACACAGCCTATTGTTGTAACTAACATATATGAAATAGCAGGTTTTAAGTGTTCTATACCATATATAGCAAATGTTCTCGAAATAAGGATAAAAATAGCAATAGGACTAAATTTATTAATAATAAAGCTTAAAAATTCAGAAACTATACTATTAACATCTTCTAAAACATTTTTTATAACTAATATTTTATCATCTAATTTATTTATACAAATACCTGTTATAATAGCTAAAAATACTATTGAAAGAACTCTAGAGTTTGTTGTAAAAACACTTAAAAAGTTATTAGGTACTGCGTCTAAAATAATCATTAAAGGATTTGAACTAGAACTAGTAGCTTCAGAAGAAGAAATACCATTTATTTCAACTTTAAACATACTTAAATTATCTGCAATTAATCCTAAAACACAAGCTAAAGCTAAAGCTAATATATACATAATAAGAAAGTTAGAAACAGTCTTACCAGCTATTCTACCAAACTTTTTAGTATCTTTAATTTGACACATAGAAAGTGCTATTGAAGAAAATATTAAAGGAACAATAACAAGTTGTAACGAGTTTATAAAAAGTTGTCCTAAAATATAAAATAGTCCAATACTATTTGTACCTTCGGCTACACTTATATCTTGAAATAAAATATTATTTATTATATCCCAAATATAAGAATAATCAGACTTTAATAAACTTTCTCTTAAAAACATAAAAATAAGACCAACTATAACACCAAAACTTAAGGCTATACCCATTTTTTTAGCTAAAGTTTTGGGTTTTTTATTTTTTATATTATCTGACATTAAATATTACCCCCTTTAAAATACATATTATTACAAATTAATAGTATATTTATAAAATTAGACTTTGTCAAGAATATAATTATTTAAAATGTTATAATGAAGAAGGATTTTTCTTTATGTATTCTAAAAATTTTTGTATAGCAGGTGGAAAGTATCTATTTTTTACATAAGCAAGGTATATATATCTTTTATAATTAAGTTCTTTAACTTTTATTTGTTTAATATTATTATTTTTTAGTAAAGGTGTTTTTCCAACTAAAGCTATTCCAAAATTTTCAGCAACTAATCCTAATATAGCGTGTTCATTTTCTCCCTCAAATATAATATTTGGATTAATATTGTTATCATTAAATATTTTACAGGTTAGTTGACCTAATCCACTTTCTTTAAAATAAATAATAACATTATATTTTTCTATTTCTTTAATACTTATTTCTTTTTTGTCAGAAAGAGGGTGATTTTTGGGAACTATTAATACTAACTCTTGTTCTATTATAGGTTCAAAAATAATATTTTCTTCGTTTTCCATATAGGAGCAAAACCCTAAATCATATTTTGAATTTTTAAGTCCCTCTATAATTTGTGAGGTTAATTCTTGTTTAAAAGAAAAAGAAATATTTTTATTTTCATTTTGGTCTAAAAAATTTCTAACTATTTTTGGTATATAAGAAGGAGCCAATGGGAATACATATGCTATATCTATATTTCCTCCTTTATTATTTGTTAAAGTTTTAATTTTATTTATACCAACTTCTAGTGTTTCTAAAGAACTTTCAACATATTCTAAAAATATTTTTCCATACTTTGTTAATTTTACATTTCTTCCTTGCTTTTCAAAAAGTTTTATTCCTAACTCATCTTCTAAGTTAGCCATAGATGCACTAAGACTAGGTTGAGATACATTTAATTTTTCTGATGCTATTCTAAAATGTTGTAAATTTGCAATTGTTTTAAAATAATAAAGTTGATTTAGATTCATAAAAACCTCCAAAATAATTCAATAAATATATTATAACAATATTAATAAATAAAATCTATCAATTTATTAAAAAAATAGTATTAGATTTATTAAAATGACTATAATATAATTAAAGAAAGTTAATCTATTAACAAACAAAGTTTACTTTATATTAAATATTTTTTATCTTAAGGAGAATTTTATGCAAAAATATATTCAAGTTAGAAATGTTAAAATTGGAGAGGGTATACCTAAAATTTGTGTACCTTTAGTTGCAAAAAACAAACAAGCATTTTTAGATATGGCAAAAGAATTAGAAAATATAAAATTAGATTTAGTTGAACTTAGAATAGACCACTTTGAAGAAGTTGAAAACTTAGATAAAGTAAAAGAATTAGCAAAAGATTTAAGACAAGTTTTAAACGAAACTCCTATTCTTTTTACATTTAGAAGTCTTAAAGAGGGTGGAGAAAAAGAGGTAAGTGTAGAATATTATAAAAAGTTAAACATTGAAATGGCTAAAACAGGATATGTTGATTTAATAGACGTTGAACTTTTTACAGGTGATGAAATTGTTAAAGAAATAGTTTTAGAAGCTCATAATGTTAATGTAAAAGTTGTTATGTCTAATCACGATTTTGATAAAACACCAGAAAAAGATGAAATTGTTAAAAGACTTTGCAAAATGCAAGAATTAAATGCAGATTTACCTAAAATCGCAGTTATGCCTAAATCTACAACAGATGTTTTAACTCTTCTTTGTGCTACAGACCATATGGTTACAAAATATGCTAAAACACCAATTATTACAATGTCTATGGCTGGACTTGGCGTTATAAGTAGATTAGCAGGAGAAACATTTGGATCTGCATTAACATTTGGTGCAGCTAAGGTTTCATCTGCTCCAGGACAAGTAGAAGTTAATAAATTATCAGAAATTCTTGAAGTTTTACACAATAGTAGATAGTTTATTATTATAAAAATTAATATTTATAAATATAATTAAATTTTTTATTTATTAGGAGGAAAAAATTATGGCAGAAAGAATTTCAGGACACACAGAACTTATAGGTCTTATAGCTACACCTATTAGACACTCAAGCTCACCAAAAATGCACAATGAGGCATTTGCAAAATTAGGTTTAGACTATGTTTATTTAGCTTTTGAGGTTGGTACAGAACAGTTAGAGGATACTATTAAAGGCTTTAGAGCAATGAATATTAGAGGAAGTAATGTTTCTATGCCTAATAAAACAGTTGTTCATAAATATTTAGATAAACTTTCTCCAGCAGCAGAGCTTTGTGGAGCAGTAAATACTATAGTAAACGATAATGGAGTTTTAACAGGTCATATTACAGATGGTATTGGTTATATGAGTGCATTAAAAGATGCAGGTATTGACATTATTGGTAAAAAGATGACTATCGTTGGAGCAGGTGGAGCAGCAACAGCTATTCAAGTTCAGGCTGCTTTAGATGGAGTTGCTGAAATCTCAATTTTTAACAGAAAAGATGAGTTTTATGCTAATGCAGAACAAACTGTTAAAAAATTAAGAGAAAAAACAAATTGTATTGTTAATTTATACGACTTAAGTGACTTAGATAAATTAAAAGAAGAAATATCTACAAGTGTTATTTTAACAAATGCAACTGGTGTTGGTATGAAACCATTAGAAGGTCAAACTTATATTCCAGATCCTTCTTTTTTAAGAGAAGACTTAATCGTTTCAGATATAGTTTATTCTCCTAGAGAAACAGCTCTTTTAAAAATGGCTAAAGAAGCAGGGTGTAAAAAAACAATGAATGGTTTAGGAATGATGCTTTTTCAGGGTGCAGCAGCCTTTGAAATGTGGACAGGTAAGCCAATGCCTATTGAATATATGAAAGAAATTTTAGACATTAAATATTAATAACAACCTTTGGAGGCAAAAATGGAAAGTAAAAAAAAGTTTAATATTTTTTATATAACTGTATTTTGTATTTATATAAATTATTTTATACACGGTATAGGAGCGTCTATTTTAGCACAAAATACAAATTCTTTACAAGCGCTTTGGAATACAGATAATGCAGCTGTGTTATATGTTATATCAGCTCTTGGAATAGGTAGATTTATAGCGTTGCCGTTTTCTGGAGTTATATCCGATAAATTTGGAAGAAGACCAACTATTATAATGGGTATGATTTTTTATATTTTATTCTTTGGATTAATATTAGTTACACCTAATTCAAAAGTAGCATTTTTTGTTGCGCTTTTAGCTGGTATTGCAAATTCTTTCTTAGATTCAGGGTGTATACCAGCTGCTATGGAAATTTTAGTTAATTCAACAGGATTTGCTAGTATTTTAACAAAACTTTTTATTTCAATAGGTCAATATTTATTACCAATGATAGTAGGATTTTTAGTTGGAAATAACTTATATTTTGGATATTCATTTATATTATGTATTGTTTTATTAATAATTAATGGTATATTTTTAATATTGTTACCATTTCCAGCCCAAAATTCTGATAAAAAAGAAGAAAAAGTTGAAGAAACTAACTCTGCACCTACAATAAAATCGAATTTTTATATAGAAGGTATTGCCTTAATTATAATAGGATTTACATCAACTGCTACATTCCAAATTTTCTTAAATGTTAATAAGGCTTTTGGTATGGATATAATAGGTTTATCTGAAAGTGTTGCAGGTAAAATACAATCTAACTATGCAATGGGCTCTATTTGGGCAGTTATTATTACGGCCATTTTAGTTAAAAAGTTAATTAAACCAGTTAGATTTTTAATTATATATCCATTAATTTCTTTTATAACATTATTAGCTATGTTTATAATAAGAACAGAAAGTGTGGCACTTATAGGTGGATTTTTAGTTGGATTTAGTGCAGCAGGTGGTGTTTTACAGCTTGCAGTTTCAACAATGGCAGATTTATTCCCTGTTTCAAAAGGTAAAATAACAAGTATGATAATGCTTTCATCTAGTGTAGCTACATTTAGTGTTACTGCTATTGCTGGATTTATCACTGGAAGCTTTGGAATAGAGTATACATTACTTATGGCTGGCATTGTTACAGGAATAGGGGCAATACTTGCAGTTATTGTAAATTTAAGATATAACGCTTTATCAAAACAATAAATAATAGCTTGTATTATATTCCTAATATTTTTCAATCCAAAAATTAAAATAAAAGCTGTTTACAATTTTTGGACTGAATAACTAAATAATAGAAGTTTAAATTGTTGCCTTCGTTTTTTGACGAAGGTAATAATTTACTCAAAATATGAATTTTTTAATAAAATTAAAAGTAAGGAGCATTTATAATGAAAAAATATAAAAATTTATTTAGTCCTTTAACTATAAAAAATATGACTATTAAAAATAGAACAGTTATGCCTCCAATGGGAACAAATTATGGTGGAGCAAATGGAGAATTTTTAGAAAAACATATTAAGTATTATGAACAAAGAGCAAAAGGTGGTACTGGTCTTATTATTGTAGAAAATGTTTGTGTTGATTTTCCTTTAGGCTCTAATGGTACAACTCAAATTAGATTAAATGAAGATAAATTTATACCTGGATTATATACTCTTACAGATAGACTTCACAAACAAGGTGCTTGTGTTGCTATACAAATAAATCATTCAGGAGCATCTGCTGTCCCTAGTAGAATTGGTACTCAGCCAGTTTCAGCCTCAAACATACCTTCTAAAACAGGTGGAGCTATACCACGACCTTTAGAAAAAGAAGAAATTGAAGAAATTGTAAATAAATATGCGCAAGCTGCTAAAAGAGCTCAAATTGCAGGATTTGACGCAGTTGAGATACACGCAGGTCATTCTTATTTAATAAGTCAGTTTTTATCTCCTATATTTAACAAAAGAACAGATGAATTTGGTGGAAGTCCAGAAAATAGAGCAAGATTTTGCCGTATGATAATAGATAAAGTTAGAGCAGAAGTTGGAGAAATGTTCCCTATTATATTAAGAGTAAGTGCTGATGAATTTTTAGAAGGTGGAAACACTTTAGAAGATACTCTTGAAATTTTAGAATTTTTAAATGATGGAGTTGATATATTTAATGTTTCTGCAGCATTAAATGATTCTATACAATATCAAATAGATGCTATGTATTTAGAAGATGGTTGGAGAAGCTATATGTCTGAAGCTGTTAAAAAGAAATTTAATAAACCAACTATTACAACAGGTAATATAAGAAATCCAGAGGTAGCAGAAGATATTCTAGCAACTGGTAAAGCTGACCTTATTGGTATGGGACGTGGACTTATTGCCGATCCATATTGGGTAGAAAAAGTTAAAAATGGTAAAGAAGAAACTTTAAGAAAATGTATCTCTTGTAATATAGGTTGTGCAGGTCATAGAATAGCTTTAAACAGACCTATTAAATGTACTATAAATCCAGATTTAATTTTTGAAAACGAATATAAAAATTTAAAAGTTAATAAACCAACAAATGCAGTTGTTATTGGTGGTGGAAGCGCTGGACTTGAGGCGGCTTGTACACTTGCAGAAGTTGGCTGTACAACATTTTTATTAGAAAAAAGAGATTATCTTGGAGGACTTTCAAGAGATATTTCTAAATTTCCAGAAAAAAGAAGAATTGGAGATTTTCCAGATTATTTAGAAAACAGAGCTAAAAATCTTAAAAACTTAATTGTATTTACAAATACAGAAGCTACTATTGAAAATGTAGAAAATTTAAAACCAGATATTATTGTTAATGCAACAGGTTCTAGACCTTTATTACCTCCAATTAAAGGCTTACACGAATATGTTGATAAAGAAAATTCAAATGTATTCTCTATATTTGGTACTATGAAAAATATGGATAAATTTGAATTTGAACAAAAAGAAGTAGTTATTATCGGTGGTGGAGCAGTTGGACTTGATATAGTAGAGTTTTTTGCGCAAAGAGGAGCAAAAGTATCTATCGTTGAAAGATTACCTATGTTGGGAAAAGACTTAGACCATATTACAAGAATTTCTATGATGCATATAATTAAAGAAAAAGGTGTTAATGTTTATACAAACACTTCTTTAATGGAAGTTAAAGAAGATAGATTTATAGTTGAACTTGAAAACAAAGAAATGAAAGAACTTAAATTTGATTATGGATTTGTTTGTTTAGGTATGGTTAGTGAAAAAGGAATATTAGCAGACTTACAAGAAAAATTTGAAGAAAATGATATACCTGTTGTTAATATTGGTGATAGCTTTAGACCACGAAAAATCTTAGAAGGTGTTGAAGAAGGAAGATTTATAACTAATACATTAGCAAAAATGGGTCTTTTAAACTAATTTTATAAATTTATATTTAAAATAAAGAAGATAGATTAATTTAAAATTTATCTTCTTTATTTTATAATTAAAATAATTTATTTTATTAATAATTTTAAGGTATATACTGACACTATCTTGGAATGAAAAGGGTGGATATAGAATAGGTATCAAATCTAAAAATGGTAATTATTATTATTATGCACATTTAGATAGCTATGAACAAGGTATTGAAAAAGGAAAAGAAATATCAGCAGGAGATACTTTAGGATATATGGGCAATACTGGATATAGCAAAGCAGAGGGAACTAAAGGTAACTTTGAGGTACATTTACATATGGGCATAGAAGTGGAAACAAGCCTTACAAAAAATGAACTTTGGATAAATCCATATCCATTTTTAAGTTTAATAGAAAATAGTCAAAAAAATAGTAGTGAAAAGTAATAAGTTATTATTTAAATATTTAATACTAAAAAATTAAAAATATTTTACAAAATAATATATTTTAGTATTGATTTTAAATATATTATTTATTATAATTAAAATATAAGATAAAACTAATTATTTTATTTTTATTATATTATAATAATAAAGGAGAAAAATAATATGAAAGTTTGTAAAGAGTGTGGAGAAATAAACAAAGATAGTGATAATTTTTGTAAAAATTGTTTTTGTAAAGAGTTTGTTGAATATAACACAGAGAAAAATAAGTCATTAAAACAGATAAATAAAATTAGCACCATAAATGAAAATATAAAAACAACTTTTATATTGTTATTTTTTATAATTTTAATATTTGCATATGTAGTTGGTTATATTAACAAAACATTATTATTTGATGATTTTATTTTTAATTTATTTTTAAATATAATTAGCTTTTTATTTATATTCTTTACAGATAAAATCACTTATTTGTTCCTTTCTTTGATTATCAATGATTATAAAAATGAAACATCGGATATATTTTTTTATTTTATTAAGATAATTGGGATTATTATATATATAAAAAGTATATATTATATAATTTTTATGTAAACTAAAACAGACAGCTTAGCTGTCTGTTTTAGTTTAATGATTTCTAACTATTGTTTTAGGGATATATGTTGTTCCTGGGAGTCCTGGATTACCAATTGTATTAACTGTACTTAATTCAACTTGAACTGTCCAGTTATTTTCAATAGTAAAACTTTTATTTACATAATTTACACCTTTTGTATTGTTACTTTGCCAAAAATACATATCATAAGTAGAACCAGAATATTTGTGTAAAGCAACTCCAACGCCAACAGGAACATAACTAGGGGTATCAACAACATTAGTCCAATTTATTGTTAAAACTCTTCTACCATTACTATAAGTTGTAACATTATAGTCAACTTCAGAAAAGTACTCACTATTTCCTGTAACTATAAGTCTAAAATGGTCATTTTGTGTACTTCTATTTTTTTCTGAACTAATTAATTTAGTTTCTACTGTAAATCCGTCAATGTTTATTTTACTGTTATTTAAGTTTGTAATATCTAATGCAGTATTTTTGATAGTTTGAAACTCTTCTTGAACAGATATAGAATTATTATTAGCCAATGCCCAAGTTGTTTTATTAGTACCTAAAAGATTAAATTTAATTTCATACATATTTATAAAAATAAAACCCACCTAATGAAAGGTGGGTAAATTTAAAGATATAAAATTATTTCATAGAATCTTTAGAACCTAAAACGTTTTCAATTTTATCTTCTACTAATTTTTGGATTAATTCTCTACTTGCACCTAAATATCCTCTAGGGTCAAAAGCAGATGGATTTTCACCAAAGAATTTTCTAATACCTGCTGTCATAGCAAGTCTTAAGTCTGTATCCATATTTATTTTGCATACAGCCATACTAGATGCTTTTCTAAGCATATCATTAGGGATACCACTAGCACCGTCAATTTTACCACCAAAATCATTACACATTTTTACACAATTTTGGTCAACTGAAGATGCACCGTGTAAAACAATAGGGAAATTATGTATACCTTCAGATTCTAATTTAGATGTAATGTTTTCAAGTATATCAAATCTTAATTTAGCTTCACCTTTAAATTTGTATGCACCGTGGCTTGTACCTATAGCGATAGCTAAAGAATCTACACCAGTTCTTTTTATAAAGTCAACAGCTTGATCTGGGTCAGTATAAGTAGCGTGTTCAGCAGCAACATTAACGTCATCTTCAACACCAGCTAACATACCAAGCTCAGCCTCAACTACAACACCTTTAGAGTGTGCATAGTCTACAACTTCTTTAGTTTTAGCAACGTTTTCTTCATATTCAAAATGAGAACCATCAAACATAACAGATGTAAAGCCAGCATCAATAACTTTTTTTACAGTTTCTAAGTCTGGACCGTGGTCTAAATGTACTGCAATATCAATACCAGTTTCTTCGATAGCAGCTTTAACCATAGCCATTAAATATTTAGGTCCAGCATATGCTAAAGCGCTTTTAGACACTTGTAAAATAACAGCAGAGTTAAGTTTAGCAGCAGCATTAACAACCCCTTGAATAATTTCCATATTGTTGATATTAAAAGCACCGATAGCATATTTGCCCTCATAAGCTTTTTTAAACATTTCCTTAGTAGTAACTAAAGCCATTTTATTATCTCCCTTCAAAAAAACATTTTTGTAATATAATTATAATATATTTTTAATATTAATACAATGGGAAAATTAAATATTTATATAAAAAATTACTAGAATAAATATATTTTTTTTGTTATTTTTATATATAAAATTTATGTTATAATATAAAAATATAGGAGGTGGATTTATGATATACTTTTTTATAGTGATAATATTAGTATTATTAGATTTATATTCTAAAGAGTATATAAAAAATAGGTATAAAATAAATGAAAAAGTAAATTTATATAAAGATAAATTATATATTTATCATACAAAAAATGAAGGATTTGCTTATGGAGTTTTAAAAAAATTTAAAAAGTTTATATATATAGTAGTATCTATATGCTTAATATTCGTATTTATCTTTTTCTTTAAATCTTTTAAAGAAAATTCTAAAATAAAAAAATTAGCTTTTTCTTTTGCACTTGGAGGAGCATTAGGTAACTTTATAGATAGAGTACAAAATAAAAATATAACAGATTTTATATATATTAAATATAAAAAAGCACCTATATTTAATTTAGCAGATATATTTTTATTTACATCACCTATACTAATAGGTATAAAAGAAATAAAAGATATTATATTAAAGAAATAATATTGTTACTTTTTAATAACGTATAATTAAAAAATCACAGCATATTTTATATATAGACAAGATTTTTATCTTAAATAAAATATAGAGGTGATTTTATGAATTTAAAAAGGTATCATATAATAGGTTTTATCTTTACTATAATATTAGGAAGTATTTTACATTTTACCTATGATTTTTTTAATAAAAATATTATAGTTGGATATTTTAGTGCTGTAAATGAAAGTACGTGGGAACATTTAAAACTGTTAATAACTCCTATTATAATATTTTCTATATACGAATATTTTGTATATGGAAAAAACATAGATAATTTTATTATTATTAAAGCTTTATCTATTTTATTAGGTATGCTTGTTATTATAGCTTCGTTTTATACTTATAAAGGGATTATAGGAAAGGACTATTTTATATTAGATATTGCTACATTTATATTAGGAGCATTTTCAGCATATTATTTTAGTTATAAAATGATAGAGAATAAAAAATTTTATAATGAAAATAGTAATTATATAGGGATTATAATATACTTTTTACTTATTTTTGCTATGATATATTTTACAACTAATCCTCCTAAAATAAATCTATTTTTAGACCCTATTACAAATACTTATGGTATATAATAATATTTTTATAAAATAATACTTGAAATAATAATAAATTTATGGTATAAATTAATGGTATATAAAATGCTAAGAAGAGGAATATTAAGCAAATAAGTATTTTTAGAGAGTTGACGGTTGGTGTAAGTCAATATTACTTTTTGCCCAACTCACCTTGGAGCAAAAACATTGAAATTAACAGTAGGTGTTTTCGGTTGTCACCGTTATAGACTTATAAGTGCGTAAATTTAGGTCATACCTTTTACGAAATAGAGTGGTACCACGGAAAAAAGCCCCTTTCGTCTCTATATTTTAAAGCTAGTGCTTTAAAGAGATAAAGGGGCTTTAAATATTTATTAAAATTATTTTGGAGGTTAATATGAACAAATATGATTTTAATAGCCTTGAGAAAAAATGGCGTAAAATTTGGGAACAAAATCCAATAAATCCCACTAATACTAATAAACCTAAATATTATTGTTTAGATATGTTTCCATATCCATCGGGAAACGGCTTACACGTTGGACATTGGAGAGGATATGTTTTAAGTGATGTAATAAGTAGATATAAAGTTTTACAAGGATATGAAGTTTTGCACCCTATGGGGTGGGACGCATTTGGCTTACCAGCTGAAAATTATGCTATTAAAACAGGTATACATCCATCTGTTGCAACAGAACAAAGTATAGCAAATGTTAAAAGACAATTAAAAGAAATAAGTGCTATTTATGATTGGGACAAGGAGATAAATACAACAGACCCTAAATATTATAAATGGACACAATGGATATTTCTTAAAATGTTTGAAAATGGATTAGCCTATGAAAAAGAAATGCCTTTAAACTGGTGTCCTAGCTGTAAAGCTGTTCTTGCTAATGAAGAGGCTACAAATGGTGAATGTGATAGATGTGGTTCTCAAGTTACTAAAAAAAATCTTCGTCAATGGATGCTTAAAATAACAAACTATGCAGAAAGACTTTTAAATGATTTAGAACAATTAGACTGGCCAGAAAAAGTTAAAAAAATGCAAGCAGACTGGATAGGTAAAAGCTATGGAGCAGAAGTAGACTTTTTGGTTGATGGAAAAGAAGAAAAAATCAAAGTTTTTACAACAAGACCTGACACATTATATGGAGCTTGTTTTATGGTGTTAGCACCAGAGCATAGTGTTATAAAAAACATTGTTACTAGTGAACAAAAAGAGGCAGTGGAGCAATATATATTTGAGGCAAGTACAAAATCTTCTGTTGATAGAATGACTGAAAAAGAAAAGACTGGAGTATTTACAGGAGCTTATGGTATAAATCCTTTAAATAATAAAAAAATACCTATATGGATATCGGATTATGTATTGGCAGATTATGGTACAGGTGCTATTATGTGTGTACCAGCCCACGATGAGAGAGATTTTGCTTTTGCTAAAAAATTTGATTTACCTATTGTACAAGTTATTAAAAAAGAAGATGAAGATATAAATGATATTATGGAAGAACCATTTTTAGAAGATGGTATAATGGTTAATTCTGATAAATTTGATGGTATAAAATCATCTGAGGCAAAAGAAATTATAGCAACATTTTTAGAAGAACAAGGAATTGGCAAAAAAACTGTAAATTATAAACTTCGTGATTGGGTATTTTCAAGACAGCGTTATTGGGGAGAACCTATACCTTTAGTACATTGTGAAAAGTGCGGTATAGTAGGGGTTAAAGAAGAGGACTTACCAGTCGAGCTTCCTAATGTTTCATCATATCAACCTACAAGCACTGGAGAATCACCTCTTGCTATGATAGAAGAGTGGGTAAACACTACTTGTCCTAAATGTGGAGGTAGCGCTAAAAGAGAAACTAACACTATGCCACAATGGGCTGGTTCTTCTTGGTACTTCCTTAGATATTGTGATGTAAATAATGATAATGAACTTGCTAGTAAAAAAGAACTTGAAAAATGGTTACCAGTTGATATGTATGTAGGTGGTATAGAACACGCTGTTTTACACTTATTATATGCAAGGTTTTATACTAAATTTTTAAAGGACATAGGAGTAGTAGACTTTGACGAACCATTTTTACATCTTTTTAACCAAGGAATGATAACAAAAGACGGAGCTAAAATGAGTAAGTCTAAGGGAAATGTAGTTTCTCCTGATGAACTTGTAGAAAAATACGGTTGTGATTCTTTAAGATTATATGAACTTTTTGTAGGTCCACCTGAGATAGATTCTGAATGGGACGATAGTGGTATAGATGGTACATTTAGATACTTAAATAAAGTATGGAAATTCATAGATGAATATAAAGACAAAATAGTAGAGCCTAGTGAAGAAATGGTAAAACTTCGTCATAAAATGGTTTATGAGATAACTACTCGTTTAGAGGCTTTAACTTTAAATACAGTTGTTTCTGGATTTATGGAATTTACAAACAAAATAATAGCAGAGGCTAAAAATATAGGTGGTGTAGATAGAGATACTTTAGAAACAATGGTTATCCTTTTAGCACCATTTACTCCGCATATTTGTGAAGAACTTTGGCAAATACTTGGACACCAAGAAAGTGTATTTAAAAACAGCTGGTGTTCTTATGATGAAGAAAAAATGAAAGATAGTAGAGTAGAAATAGCTTTACAAATAAATGGGAAAGTTAAAGGAAATCTTGCTATAAATGTAGATGCTAATAAAGATGAAGTTTTAGCTTTAGCTAAACAAAATTTAGCTGATAAATTAGAAGGATTAAATATAGTTAAAGAAATATATGTTCCAGGTAGAATAGTAAATATTGTAGCTAAATAATAGCTAAAAAATAAAGGACTATTATTAATAATAGTCCTTTATTTTAAAATAAAATTATAAATTAAACAATAGTATCTCGAGGGATAAATAAGGCTTCATCACCAATATTTATGACAACACCTTTAGCTTTATCATCAATAGTAGTAAGCATATAATGAAAATCTTTAATAGTAGCATCTATTGCTGTAAAAGGATTTTCTTTTTTAAATTTGTTATATTTATCCCAGTCAGTAAATGCTAAGAAAAAGCTATTATTTTCAGCGTCTGTAATATTAATAAAAGAAACATCAGAGTTATTTAAGTCATTAGACGCATTTTTATTTACAATAACAACAGGAGAAAGAAATTTTGTATTATTAATTTCTTTTTCAAAAATTTTAGAATTTTCATCATTTTGATTTTGTAATAAATTTTTCATAGCATTTAAAAAGCTATCACTAGAAACATTAGACATATTTTATACCTCGCTTATTTTAGTTATTTTGTTCCATTTGTGGATTATATTCTTGTAAAAGGTTTTGCCAAGTAGTTTGTGCAAGATAGGACTTATAATTATTATAGCTATTTAAAGGTACAATAATTTTTTCTAATTTATTAGAACCTATAAATACATTATACCCAAAAGAATTAGTTTGTAAAGCATTAAATTGTACAGTTTTTAAGTTAGGGCAATAAGATAGGGCATTATCACCAATAGTCTGTAAAGTAGAAGGTAAGATTAAACTTTGTATATTAGTACCTTTAAATGCACTATCTTTTATAGTTTTAACTCCTTCTTTAATGTTTATTTTGTTAATAGGAGCATTTAAAAATGCTTGACTTTCAATAGTTTCTACATTTAAGCCTAAATTTAATATAGATATTTGAGCCTGTTCAAAAGCACGCTCTTCAATAATTTTAGTTTGTTCTGGAATAGAAAAGCTGTCAACTTTTTTACGAGCAGGATATTTTATAAGATTAGACTTATCTTTATTGTATAACACACTATAATAAGAAGAATAATTATTATTTACACTACTTACATTAAATCCGTCAATGTTAGGGGTATTATCAAAGGCATTATCACCTATTTTATTAACCTTATCATCAATTGCTATGACTCCGTATAACTTTGTAGCATTAGCAAAGGCAAAAGGTGAAATTTCTTCAACTGAATATGGAACATTAAAGTTTGTAACTGATTTTTTAGGTGGGAACTTAATAAGCTTTTCTTTATCTTTATCGTATAAAACTCCATTTTCAGAAGAAAATTTATCATTTTTTTCATCTACATTAAATTGAGAAATAGAGCTTGCAGTATTTAAAGCATCTTCCTTAATAGAAGTAGTCTCTTCAGGAATATTTATATAGTCAAGTTCTCTCTTAGGTGGAATATAAGTAAGTTCAGCTCTATTATTAGTATATAAGATATTATCTATTACCTCAAAATATCTACTATTATTAGTATAAACTTGACTTATATTGTTACAACCATAAAAAACATTTTTACCTATAGTTTTTAAATCTCTAGTTATAGTAAAATTAGAAAGAGAGGAACAATTTAAAAATGCTTCGTCTTTTATAGTTTGTAAATTTGCATTAAAAGTAATATTTTTTAGACTTTTACAGTTTGCAAAAGCTTGATAATCTATTGAAATAAGAGTTCTTGGAGCATTAAAACTTTCTATGGCAGAATTTGTAAAAGCAAATTGTCCTATGTTAGTAAGTCCATCTTTAAAAACTACATTTTTAAGGTTTTTACAATTATAAAAAGAATAGTCAGGTAAAGATTTTATCCTATAAGGTATTTCTATATTTTTTATATTACTATTATAAAATGTAGCTTTACCCATATTTTCTAAATATGTAGAAAGACTTATACTTTGTATAGAAGAATTAGCAAAAGCATAATCTCCTAAAGTTTTAAGTTTGACAATACCAGATATCTCTATTAATTTTTGAGTATTAGCAAAAGCATAAGAGCCTATTTCTTCTAAGTCAGAGTTAGCCACAAAGCGTTCTAAATTTTTATTGTTATAAAAAGCACCTTGTTCTATTTTTTTTACATTAACTGGTAAGTTATATTGTTTATCTGTCTTACCAGCAGGATATGTAATAAGAGTATCTTTAGAAACATTAAAAAGAACACCATTTACACTAGCATATTTATTAGCCCCAGGGATAACATTTATTTCTTTAAGATTTTGACAGTCAGTAAAAGCAAAAGTACCAATATTTTTAACAGTATCAGCAATGGTTACACTTTCTATATATTGATTTTGATAAAAAGCATAAGGGGATATACTATCTACTGTATATGTTTTACCTTGATATATAACGGTCTGAGGAATATTAACATTTTTGTTTTTAAAATTTTGCCCACTAGATACTGTAACATATCCTTTTAAAGTCTCTGAAGATTGTTGAGTTATTGTATATGTAATACCATCATAAGTAAAACTTTTTGTTTTATCGACAGATATAGTCTGAGTAGGTAGACTAATGTCGAGGGGGTTAGCAAATGTAATAATATTAGAAGAAAAACTTAACGCTATTGATAAAATTATAGCTAAACGTTTTTTCATAAATAACACCTCTTTATATTAAATTATATTTTATAAAAATTTTTGATTAAAAGTACAAAGCTATGTCTATTGATATAATAATTAATAATTATTAATAAGATTATTATTAACCTAATTATATGTGTAACAATTATACCACAAAAACATTAATAAAACAATTATATTTTAATATATAACAAAACAAAAATAAAAAATCTACATATTAATATATAAAATAACAATATATTATCAATTTTTTTGATACTTTGTATCAAAAACCAGCTATTCCTATTATTCTTCTGCGATAAAATTTAAAACCAAAACCCGTTTATAAATTTTATCTTGAACAATAAAGTCATAGCTTAATTGAAATTAATAAAAATAATATAGTTATATATGTTTTATTACTAAAATGTAACTAATGTTACAAGTAAATTACAAATGCCTTTAATCTATTGCAAAAAATTTTAACTGGTGTTATATTATATACAAGCAAAGCAAACAAATAAAAACAAAATATAGTGCAGAAGATAGTTAAGCCCAAAGTTCTATCTTATAAACCACCCTTTATTAACACTTTAACTTATTAAATATATTTATAATGTTTAAACATTGTTATTATAAGGGGGTAGGCAAAAGATTTTATAAAATATTACAAGAAATGTTACAGTAATATTACATCTTATGAAATACTATTGACTACAAAGGTTTGCAATGCTATAATAAGTGTATGATGGATAGTTAATTAATTTAGCTAAACACTCAAATTTTTTAGGAGGAATTTTATAATGAAAAGAAAAATTGCGATATTATTATCAGCTATGATGGTTACTAGTGCAATGCCACTTAGCGCAAGCGCAGCTCAATTAAAATCTGATAGCGTTCAAAATACTACTTTCGCTAAATCAGGCGAAACTATTGACCCAAATGCTAAAGATTATAAAACTTATACTAATGAAAATGACTTAAGAGGTAGAAGAAGTGTTCTTAAAGTAAACCTTAATAATGATGGTACAGATGCAATCGAAAAAGGTACTAGCTTTAATGTAAAATTAACTAATGGTACTTTTGGTGATTATCAAGCAGGTACAGACCTTAATAATACAGAGTTTGGTTATAGAAACGTAAATAATATAGGTTATACTGAAGTTGAAAGTTTAGGTACTTTAACAGAAGTTTATAATAAAATTGCTGAAAGCCAAACTGCAACTTATGGTCTTAATACTCCAATAGTTCTTTCTGGTAATCAAGATAGTACAGTTCAGGCTATTGCAAGTGCTTTTACATCTGCATCTTCTAGCGATAAGCCAAGTAGTAACAGTGCAGCAGATTTACTTACTTGGTTAGATGGAAAATCTAAAGCAGGTACTAATTTTCTAAATACATTTAAAAATAATTTAGAAAGTAGTACAGGTTCTACTCCATCTTTACTTCATATTCCGTATAGTATAACACTTGTAAGCCCAACAGAAGCTAGAATTACTACATTACAAACTCTTACAAATGATGATAAGGAAATAACTTTTAATAGCTCTATAGAAGTGAATACAAGTGAATTAGAAATTAAAGTATACTCTGATGAAGAAGGTAAATTAGAAATTGAAGATTTTACTACATTAGGTACTGAATTAAATCAAGCTAAATCTATTAAAATAGTAGAAAAAACTTCAGGTGAAGGTGTTAAAACTACTACAAAATCGCTTAAAGATCCATATATTGCATTACCTTTAGGTGGTGTTAAAGCTGATGGTAATGGTGCTGTTAAAGCTACTGTTGTTGCTGATTATAACGATAAAGTAGTAGGTGGCGAATATACTATTACTAAAGGTTTAGAATCAGGTTCTACTAGCTTAGTATTTGATTCTAATAATGTTAAATCTTTTGAAGATAAAGTTGAAATTGATTCTTTAACTTTAAGAGAAAACGTTAGAAATACAATCGGTAAAGATACTGATAACAACGGTACTAAAGATACTGCAGAAATAACTTTAAGACTTAGCGGTGGTTTCAAATTTAAAGATAGCAACGTTACAGTTGTAGATGCATCTGGTAAAAATGATCTTACTAATAAAGTTACTACTAGTTGGGTAAATGAAAATAATCAAAGTGCTATTAAAGTTAAAATTACAGGATTAGAAGACCGTAACAATCCAATCGGTTTAGATTTTAGCAAAATTGGAACAGAAATCTTACCTACTAATGACAACAACTATGGTGATGTAGAAATTACTGTATCTGGTGATGGAATTAGTGGTCAAACAATTCTTGTTGCTAAAAGAGAAAAATTAGGTTTCAAACTTGAAACTGTAAAAGATGCTCAAGAAATAGTATCTGGTAGACATTTCAACATTGATAAAAACACTATGGTTGAAGATGACAACAACACAGTTGAAGTTAAATTCTCAGAAGCTGTTCCTAACACATTAGTTAGCTCTAGAGCTTTAGACTTTGATCTTCCAGAAGGTGTTAAAATCGTAGACGTAGAAGTATCTGAAGCTAAAAACTTTAAGAGTTCTAATGGTCTTGATGATTCTGACTTTGAAATCATCAACAATGGTAGAACTTTAAGACTTACAAGAGATAGCTATGCTATCCAAGATTCAGTTAAATCTGTAGCTAGCTTTAAATTAAAATTCAACTTATCTGTTGATCCATCTTTCACAGGTGACATTAAACTTAGTGTATCTGGTGGTGGACAAAGCGAAGGTACTACTCCTGACGTTGTTATAGCTAAAGCAGTAGCTCCTTTTGAAATCAAAACTCAAACTACTAAAGTAGATTTAGGTTACCAAGATTATAACACTGCTGATATTACTATAACAGAAACTAAACCTGGTATGTTCTTAGAAGCTAAAGATGCTCAATTAAAATTAGTTGCTCCTTATGGTACTCAAGAAGTTGGTTTCTCTGAAGCTAAATTCGAAGTAACTGGTGGAGAATTAGAAGTTAAAGAAAAAGACTTCAAAATTAAAGATGGTGTAATTAACTTTACAGTGAATAAAGCATCTTACAAAAACCCATCTACAATCACTATTAAAGATGTAAAAATTGGTTCTACTCGTTCTGTACCATATGGTAGCTATAACTTAGCTTTAAGTGGTGGAGCAGTTATCAACAACTATAAATCAGGACTTGCAGATGACAAACAATTTACACTTTCTACAACAGGTTCAAAAGATACAAAAGAATTAATGTATCAAAACAACACTGAATACTATGAAGTTGAAAACTATGTAAACGTTATTACTGAAACTGGTACTTTCAATCAAACAGTTAAAGTAAGCGTTGGTGAAAAAACTGTTCTTGTTGGTGATCAAGCTTATGATATGGACGTAGCTCCTTATATCCAAGCTTCAAGCAACAGCACAATGGTTCCTTTAAGATTCGTTTCTGTAGCTTTAGGTGTAGATAGCTCTAACGTAGCTAACCCAGACGCTTCTAACAAAATCGCTTGGGATGCAAACACTAAAACTACTACAATCTACTACGGTGCAGGTACTGGTCAAAAAATTATTCAATTCCAAGCTGGTAGCAACATTATGGTAGTTGATGGTACTAGAATTCCTATGGAATATGGTGTAGTAGCTGAAATTAAAGACGGTAGAATGTTTGTTCCTTTCAGAGCTTTAGGTCAAGCTCTTGGTGTAACTGTTTCTTGGGATGCAGATACTAGAACTGCTATCTACAACGAAAACAACGCTAGAAATGCAAACACTACTACAACTGCTTCTACAACAGAAAGCACAACTGCAAGTAGTTCTTCTACTACAACAGAATCTACAACAGAAAGCACAACTGCTTCTACAGATTCTACAACAGAATCTACTACTGCTGCAAATAAATAATTTAATCTCTTGATTAAATTTAAGCCTCCCAAAAGGGAGGCTTTTTTAATGAAATATATAGAATATAGAATATTTAATAGTTTATTAGACATATATTTATTAACATAAAATAGGATATTTATAGTAAAATATATAAAAATAGTTGAAAAAATTATAAAAATGTTGTATGATAATAAAAGTAGGTATACTAACTATTTACATAATTATGTTAGGAAGGGGATTATATGAAAAAAATAAAAAATTTAAAACTTTTTGTTAAATTTTTACTTACATTTGGAATAATACTAGTATTAGTATTAGTATTGGGAGTAAGTGGAATATTAGGCTTAAGCTATGCTAATAACACATATTATAACGCTCTAAAATCTAATGATTCTATTGTTAAAGATGGAATGGAATTAACAGAAAATATAGCTGAAATGAGACGTGAGATTACAGTAATGGGTTATAGAGGCACTGTTACACAAGAGGATAAAGATTTTATTCAAGCTTCATATAGTGCATCTAAAGAAGCAGGTGAAAGATATTTAGAGGACCTTAAAAAAATTCAGCAAGAGGCTAAAAAAGATAGAAGTGAAAATATAGCTTTAATAGAAAATATTTTAACATCTTTAGACGAATACTATGGTTTATATGAGCAACTTGTAGATGCTATAGAGAATAATCAACCAGATAGACAAAGTCAAGTATTAGAAGAAATGACAAAATTAGGTGGAACATTCTTTAGTAATGCATATTCTGCTCAAGGTGATGCTTTTGATACTCTTCTTTTAGAAATGGATGAAGTTAAAGCTAATATACAAATAAAAATAATACAATTAATCTTAATATTTATCGTTATAGTTATAGTAGGAACTATATTTGGTGTAGGACTTTCACGTTTAACAAGAAAACCAATAGAACGATTGAAAGATATAGCTTTACAGGTGGCTAAAGGTAATTTAGATGAAGACCCAAGAACTAATACTACTGATGAAATAGGCGAATTATCTAATGCTATATCTAATATGTCTGAAACATTTAGAGGCATTTTATTAGACATAAACCAATTATCTAGTGAATTAGATAAAGGTAATATTTATTATAGAATAAATTCTGAAAGATATGAGGGTATATTTAAAGATGCAATAAACTCTATCAACAATGCTATTAACAATTTAATTGAAGATTCGTTATATATAGTTGAAAAAATAAAAGAATTTGGCAATGGTGACTTTGAATCACAAATAAAAGACTTTCCAGGAGATAAAGCTATTATTAAAAATGAAGTTTCTGGAGTACAAAATGCTTTAAGAAGTGTATCAGAAGAAATACATAGCCTTATATTAGCAGCAAGTGATGGTAACTTAGATTTTAGACTTGATACGTCTAATTATATCGGTCAATGGAAAGAAATAACAGAAGGTTTAAATCAATTTGTAGAAAATGTAGTAGCACCTATTAAAGAAACTCAAAATGCACTTAATCAATTTTCTGTTGGTAATTTTGCCCATAGAATGACTAATGAATATAAAGGTGAGTTTAACAATATTAAACAAACTGTAAATTATACAGCAGAAACAGTTGGCTCTTACATTTCTGAAATATCTGATATTTTAAATGAAATGGCTAATAAAAATTTTGATCTTTTTATAGAAAGAGATTATCTTGGTGATTTTGAACAAATTAGAACTTCTGTAAATTTAATAATTACAAATCTTAATATGCTTACAAAAGATATTATAACATCTGCTGAACAAGTATCTGCTGGTGCTAAACAAATATCTGAATCTAGTATATCTTTAGCAGAAGGGGCTACAAAACAGGCAGAAGCCGTAGAAGAACTTAATTCTACTGTTAAAATTATATCTCAACAATCTAGCGACAATGCTAAAAATTCTGAAAAAGCTAATGTAATAGCATTACAAGCTAAAGATAGTGCCAATGATGGTAGTAAACAAATGGATAGTATGCTTTTAGCAATGGAAGAAATAAATGTTGCTTCTAACAGTATATCTAACATAATAAAAGTTATAGATGATATTGCATTCCAAACTAATATACTTGCCCTTAATGCTGCTGTAGAAGCAGCCCGTGCTGGTGAACACGGTAAAGGATTTGCAGTAGTTGCTGAAGAAGTTAGAAACTTAGCAGCTAGAAGCCAACAGGCAGCTAGAGAAACTACAGGGCTTATAGAAAGTTCGGTTGAAAAAGTAGCTGAAGGTTCTAAAATAGCTAATAATACAGCTCAGGCTTTACTCAGTATTGTTAATCAAATAGAAGAAATAGCAAGCTTAGTAGAATCTTCTACTATATCATCTAAAGAACAAGAAAAATCTATTGAAGAAGTTAGAACAGGCATATCTCAAATATCAGTTGTTACACAAGATAATACTGCTACAAGTGAACAATCTGCAGCTGCAGCTCAAGAACTTGCTAGTCAAGCCGAAGTTTTCTACTCTTCTGTTTCAGATTTTAAACTAAGAAACGAATAATATAAATTTTAAATAATTTTTTTGATACTCTGTATCAAAACCAACTATTACTAATATTTTTCTACAATAATGTGGTAATTTTTATTTATTTTGACGCTTTGCACAAAAAATGAATTGTGTATTGCAATTTAAAAATTGTATATTGCAATTTAAAAATTGCAATAGTATTAAAACAAAAAGTAAATTTATAATTTTTATTGTAGAAAAATAAAGTCATAGTTTAATTATAATTAATAAAAAAGATATTTATTGTTTTATATAAATATCTTTTTTTATGCCCAATAGGATTGATATATATTAGTCGTAGGTAAAATTCTTATAGAAAAGTAAAAACCTCCTATTTATAGAATGAGATTAGTTTAAAAATTCAAAATAAAAGCATAGGAGGTTTTGCTATGAAATAAATAATTTATAACATTCTAAATATAGATGTAAATGATTTGCACAAAAATATAGTGGTAAAGAAATTATGAAAAGTAAAATATTAAGAATAATATGTAAAAGTAAGAGAGTGAAAATAAGTAGGCAAAAAAGCCACTTTAGTAGTAGCCAAATAAGGTAATAGTGTAGCTTCAGTGCCTTTAGGACTTACAACAAGAAAAAGACTGAGCAAAGAACCTATTAAATGGGTGGTTTTGATTAATACAATTAAGCTATTTTTATAAATTATATTATTAGTTTAATAAAATGTAATAGTTATTACAAAATTATTACAAAATTATTACCAATAATTGATTGTTTACAAATATATTAAAAATGTAGTATTATATATATAGACAAAGAAAACAATAAAAAACAATACATAAACTTTTGATAAATAAACAAGATATTATAATCTACATACAAAATAAAAAAAATAATGGATAAAGCAAATAGGATATAGAAAAAGATACAAAACCATAAATTATATTTTGAAAGGAATAATTATTATGAAAAGATTTTTTATTACAACTTTTGCTTTAACTTTATTTTCAACAGCAAGTGTATTTGGAGCTAGTTCTAGTCCAAATAACTCGATTATTAATTTTTTAACCATTAATGGCAAACCAATTGAATATTATAGTCAAAACAATAATCAAAATAGTAATCAAAACAAACCAAACAATAATAATAGTGTAAATGATTGCACAAACGATAATACAAATAATAGTACAAATGATAGTACAAACAAACCTTCAACAGAAACACCTAGCAATCCTAATAAACCTGTAGAAGACGAAAATAGTTCAAATAGCTCTGTATCTAGCATAGAACAAGAAGTTGTTAGACTTGTTAATATAGAAAGACAAAAAGAGGGTCTTTCACCACTTAGTATAGATACCCAGCTATCTAAGGTGGCAAGATTAAAATCTGAAGATATGAAAAATAAAGGATATTTTTCTCATACTTCACCAACTTATGGAACACCTTTTGATATGTTAAAACAATTTAATATTTCGTATAAAACTGCTGGAGAAAATATTGCTAAAGGGCAAAAAAGTGCAGAAGCAGTTGTAAATGCGTGGATGAACTCAGAAGGGCACAGAAGAAATATACTTAGTAAATCCTTTACACATATTGGAGTTGGTCACACATCAAATTATTGGACACAACTATTTATATCTAAATAAGCAATTTTATTTGTTATTTATCCTACTTTAACATATATAACAAATATACATATTGCAAAAGTGTGTATAAAAAAGTCATAGATATTATCTATGACTTTTTTATTAATTTCAATTAAGCTATGACTTTATTTTTCAAGATAAAATTTATAAACGGGTCTTTGTTTTAAATCGTGGTAATTTATAAAATTACCACATTATCAAAGAGAAATAATAGGAATAGTTTGTTTATTTTGATATAAGGTATCAAAAAAACTAATTGATACAAAGTATCAAAAAAATTGATTTTAAATGTTTTGTATCAAAAGTTAATTAATATTATACTATCTTAGTAAAATTAAAAGCTTTTAATAAAATTTAAAAACTTATTTCTAATTATTAATTTTTATGTTATAATTAAAATAAATTTTATTTAATAATATTAAAAGATTCAATTAACTATTGTATTATGAAAGTTGGTGCAATTATGGATAAAATAGAATTTTTAACTTTTGGTGAAATTATTTTTTGTATTGTAGTTTCTTTTATTATATTAAATTTTTTACTATTTATAAAATTATCTAGAGAATGTATATATCCTATACATATTTTTCATAGTATGGCTGAAGATTTTTATACTATATTTTCTAAACAACCAATAATGTTTAAAGGAAATATATATGAAAGAGGTACACTTATAAAAATAACTACCATACATAAAAAAATATATGAAGGAGTGTTTATTGGATTTGACGGTAAAAATAAAATTTGTATAGTAAATAAAAGTAATATAATAATAAATAATATAAAAAATATAAAAGACATAAATTTAATAAAATATTAGACAATTAGTTTTGTATTTCGTATATAATAATAAGATAAATAGGAGGATAAATAAGTATGAAAAAAAATCTTAAAAAAATTATTGTATGCACAACTTTATCTACACTTATTTTAACAAATAGTGTTTATGGTTATAGTAAAAAAGATGTATCTGTAAATATAGATAATATGCTACAACCTGTTAAATCTAATGTTATAAATAAAGATGGATATACATTAGTAGCTTTTAGAGATTTATTTGAAATGTTAGATGCAGAGGTAGACTGGAATAGTGTCAAAAGAAATATTACTGCTAAAAAAGATGGTAAAGTTTTAGTTATAAATGTAGACACTAATAAAGCTAAATTAGATGATAAATATTTAGATATGCCTGTTTCTGTTGAGATAATAGATGAAACTACATATGTACCATTAAGATTTATATGTGAGGCCTTTGGTATGAATGTTGATTGGGATAGTGAAAAACAAAGAATATCTATAGATACTGGTAATGAAGGATACATATACTTAAATAATCTTTATAAAGAAGAAAACACAACAACTTTATCTCAAGAAGAAGCTGTGAAAAAGGCTAAAGATAATAACTCAAATATAAAAAATCTAAATGATGCAATAGAATACACTAAGGAAGTTTCATATAATTTAAGCCAACAAATAGTAGGTCAAAATTATTATGACCCAGCAATAGAACAACTATTAAAGAACATAAATAGCTTAAATGCACAAATTCAAGACAAAGATATTAATCAAAAAATAATAGAGGATAGTATAGAGTTAAGTGTTATTAGTTCTGCTACAGCCATTAAGAATACTAAACTTAATATTGCCGTTTTAGAAAAGACTATTGAAGCTAATAACAAAAACATAGAAGCTTTAGAACTAAAATATAAATATGGTATGATTTCTGAAAGTGAATTAAAACAAGCTAAAGACACTCAAAAAAATAATGAATTAACATTAGCTTCTTTAAATAATTCTTTAAAAACTCAACAACAAACATTAAACAATATATTAGGACAAAACTATAATACAAATGTAAATATACAATTAAAAGATGATTTTAGTGAAATAGATAAAATAGACATAGACTCATATATTACAAGAAGTAGAGAAGGAGATATATCTATACAAATACTTAAAAAGAACTTAGAAAGAGCAGAAGACTTAAGAGAAAATTATAGCCATACTTCATCTGAAGAAGATAAATTAAAGGCAGATAATGACATAAAAACTGCTCAAAGAAAGTTAGAAGATGCTAAAACAGAGATGGAAAATAAACTAAGAAGTAGCTATGATAATTTATTAAAAACAAGAGATAATGATAAAAGCTTAAAATTACAATTAAATAAGGCAATAGATGATTATAATAAAGTTGTAGCAAATTATATTAGTGGCAATGCAACCTTAAATCAAGTTGAACAAGCAGAGTTAGGAATATTAAACGTAGAAAAACAAATAGAAGAAAATAAAATAAATTATGCTGTTTCTTTATATACTTTTGAAAAACCATATTTACAAAGTGGAGTTAATTAGTGATATGTAGCAATAATTGTAAATAATTAGAAATTAAATAATGTATAAATTTAATACCTTTGGAAAATATCTTTATATAAGGAATTTTTCGGAGGTATTTTTTATGTCAGGATATAAAGTTGAAATATGTGGAGTTAATACAAGTAAATTACCTATTTTAAAAAATGAAGAAAAAGAAGAGTTGTTTAAACGTGTACAAGAAGGAGATGAAAAAGCAAAGGAAGAGTTTATATATAGTAATTTAAGACTTGTTTTAAGTGTAATAAAAAAGTTTGCTAATCGTGGAGAAAATATAGACGATATATTTCAAGTTGGTGTAATAGGGCTTATAAAAGCTATTAACAATTTTGACGTAAATCAAGGTGTTAAACTTAGCACTTATGCTGTACCAATGATTATTGGTGAGGTAAGAAGATATCTTAGAGATTATAATTCTATAAGAGTAAGTAGGTCTTTAAGAGATACAGCATACAAAGCGTTACAAACTAAAGAAATGCTTATTAATAAAAATTGTAAAGAGCCTACAATAGAGGAGATAGCAAAAGAACTTAATATAGATAAAGAGGATATTATATTAGCTTTAGATGCTATACAAGAGCCTATATCTTTATTTGAACCAGTATATAATGATGGAACAGATTCTATATTTGTTATGGACCAAGTTAAAGATGACAAAAACTGTGACACTCAATGGGTAGAAAATATAAGTCTTAATGAAGCTATGAAAAAGCTTAATGAAAGAGAAAAATATATTATAAAGCTTAGATTTTTTGAGGGCAAAACTCAAATGGAAGTGGCAGAAGAAATTAATATAAGTCAAGCGCAAGTTAGTAGATTAGAAAAAAGTGCATTAAAAAATATGCGAAAATATATGTAATGGAGATAAAAATGATTGATAATGGTATAAATATAAAAGTTATAAATACTAATAAATTTAAAACTATATGTATTGCAGTACTTTTAAGACAAAGTTTAGATAGAGATTATGTAACATATAATGCAATGTTACCAAAATTATTAATGATGGGTTGTAAAAAATATAAAACTATAAAAGACATAAACATAAAAATAGAAGAAATGTCAGGTGCATATATTCATAGTGATATATTAAAAAAAGGTGACAATCAAATAATAGAATTTATAATAGAATTTGTAGAAGACAAAGTAAGTTTAGACGAAGTATTTTTATTTTTAAAAGAAATAATACTAAATCCTTTAGTAGATGATAATAAATTTAAACAAGAATACTTTGAAAAATCCAAAATATTAACTAAAGAAGACATAAATGCTAGACAAAATGATAAAAAGGAATTTGCAAAAGATAGATGTATACAAATTATGTGTGAAAATGAAAAATTCGGTATTTTAGCAGATGGATACATTGAAGACTTAGAACAAAATAAAATAGATAATAATAAACTTTATATTCATTATAAAAATATTTTAAAAACTTGTGAAATAGATATAATCGTAATAGGAAATGTAAATAAAGATAATATAAAAAATATGGTAAATACCCATTTTAATATATGTGATAGAGGTTATAAACCTATAAAAAATGAATTTATATATAAAGAAAAATGTGAAGAAAAAAATATAGTAGAAAAGTTCAATATAACTCAAGGGAAACTTTGTATGGCATTTAGAACTAACATATCAGTTGATAGTGAAAACTTTATAGGGCTTTTAGTTGGTAACGAAATATTAGGTGGAGGCTCAGGTTCTATGCTTTTTAATAATGTTAGAGAGAAAGAAAGTCTTTGTTATTATATTAACTCATTTATATACGTTTTTAAAGGAATTTTATTTATACAAAGTGGTGTAGACTTTAAAAACTATGAAAAAACTGTAAATCATATAAAAAATAATGTAGAAAATATTAAAAATGGAGAATTTGATAATGATAGTATGCAAATAGCTATAAATAGTCTTTGTAAGAAGTATAATGGAATATTAGATTATAATACTTCTACCATAGATTACTATTATACTAATTATTTAGCAAATATAGATATTAGTATAGAAAACATTATAGATAAAATAAAAAGTGTTAAAAAAGAAGATATAAAAGAAGCATTTAAAAATATATGGCTAGATACTTGCTATTTTATGAAAGGTGATGAAAATTGATAGATAACATTATATATGAAAATATAAATGGAACAACACTTGCTTTTATACCCAAAAAAAATTATATAGAAAAACAAGTTATGATTTGTTTTAAATATGGTTCTACTCATAATAATATTGTTATTGACAATAATAATATTAGCTTACCTGCTGGTATAGCACATTTTTTAGAGCATAAAATGTTTGAAAAAAAAGACTATAATATTTTTGATACTTTTAACAAATTAGGTGGAAATGTAAATGCTTATACTAATTTTTTGTCCACAACATATTATTTTAATTGTGTAGATAACTTTTATGATAATTTTAAAGAACTATTAAACCTTGTGAGTAATCCACATTTTACAAAAGAAAATGTAGAAAAAGAAAAGGGAATAATAGAACAAGAAATAAAAATGTATGATGATGACCCTTATTGGAGAGTATTTTTTAACCTAATGAATTTAATGTATGATGAAAATAATCCTATAACAAAAGATATAGCAGGTAGTGTAGAAGATATAAAAAAAATAAATGAAGATATGTTATATGAATGTTATAACAATTTTTATACTAAAGATAATTGTATAATTATATGTTGTGGAGATATAGATGATAAAATAAAAGTAGAAAACTATATATTAAAAAATTTAGACTTAAATAATAAAAAAACAGGTTTTATACAAAAGTATGAAGATAAATGTGGTGGAAAATCGAATTATGTAGAAAAGAAAATGGGAATAAATCAAAAAATTTTTAATATAGGCTTTAAAAATGTAGAAAAAAATGTTACAATATTTGATAAAATGGTGTCTAATAAAATTGTTTTAGATATTATTTTTGGAAAAAGTTCATTATTTTATGAAAAGTTATACAAAAAGGGTCTTATAGACAATAATTTTGGATTTGACTTTAATAATTTTAATGACAATTCGTCTTATATATTTTCTGGTATATCTAAAGAACCAAAAGAAATTATAAAATATATAAATCAAGAAATAGAATTATTTAAAAACAAGGGTATAGAAAGTAAGGACTTTAATAGAATAAAAAATAAACATATAGGAGGATTTATAAGAAAATTTAATATTATAGACAATATTGTTTCTATGGAGGCTGACTTTTTTTCAAATGGATTTAATATAAAAGAATATTATAAATCTATACAAAATATATCTTTGGAAAATGTAGAAAAAGCTTTAAGCTATTTTGAAGATAATTCATATTTAAGCGTTATAAATTAAACTAAAATTAGGGGGAATTATTTTGGCACCAGAAATATGGTTTGTAAATTTAGGTATAAAAATCAATAATTTAGACAGAGTTGCATTTAATATATTTGGAATAGATGTATATTGGTATGGTATAATTATAGCTTGTGGTATGATTTTAGGGCTTTTAGTCACTTTAAAAGAAGCTAAAAGAACAGGTCAGAATACAGATTTTTATATAGATACTGTAATAATATCTACTATTATTAGTATATTATTTGCAAGATTATATTATGTAATATTCTCGTGGGACTATTATAAAAATCACTTAAATGAAATATTTTCTATAAGAAATGGGGGTATAGCAATATATGGTGCTATTATAGGCGCTATTTTATCAGCTATTATAATATGTAAAATAAAAAAACAAAGATTTTTAAAAGTAGCAGATACATTTACTTTTGCTTTTTTAATAGGTCAAATAATAGGGAGATGGGGTAACTTTGTAAATAGAGAAGCATTTGGTGGATATACAGATTCTTTATTTGCTATGAGATATTTAAAAGAGCAAGTGTCTAATATACCTCAAGATGTATTAGATAAAGTAGTAAATGTTAATGGTATAGAATATATACAAGTTCATCCTACTTTTTTATATGAATCTTTGTGGAATATAGTGGTTTTAATAATTTTATACACATTTAGAAAACACAAAAAATTTGATGGACAATTAATGGCTATGTATTTTATAGGTTATGGTTTAGGTAGATTTTGGATAGAGGGTATGAGAACAGATTCTCTTATGATAGGTTCAACTAATATACCTGTTTCACAAGTTTTATCTATTATACTAGTTATAGTATTTATTATTTATATTTTTATAAATATAAATAATACTAAAAAAAATAAAGATAGCCTTTTAGAAGGAGCTGAAGAAAAATAACTAATTTAATTATAACAAATATAGAAAAAACTAGATATAAGTTAAATACACAAATAGAAAATAACGATAATGCAGAAGATATATTAAAGACAAGTATTAAATTAGATAATCTAATTAATCAATATTATAAACATTGTACATATAAAAGTAATATAGAAATAAAAAATAATCAAAATAAAGTACTTGCCAAAAATTTATTTTTATGATAATATTTATATGATATCCTGTGTTCAGAAAATGGATACTCCAACCTTTTCTTAGCATTAGGAGCTTATTTAAGATTATGGAGGAATAAAAATGGAATTTAACAAAAAAGAAATCGTTGCAAAATTTGGTAGAAATGAACAAGATACTGGTTCTCCAGAAGTTCAAGTGGCTTTATTAACAGCTAGAATTAATCATTTAACAGAGCATTTAAGAATCCACAAAAAAGACCACCATTCTAGACGTGGACTTTTAAAAATGGTTGGTCAAAGAAAAGGTCTTTTAAATTATATTAAAAATAAAGACATTATTAAATATCGTGAACTTATTGCTGAATTAGGCTTAAGAAAATAATAATCATTTATTAGCTTTTAATGGTTAAATTTAATTTAACTATTAAAAGCTTTTTTATTGTCTTAATTAAGCTTTGACTTTATTTTTTATTTTAATTCTATTGTAAAAATATAGAACAAAAATAAACTAATTATTAAATAAAATATTAATAATATAAAATTACAATTATACATAAATATACTATATTTATGTATAATTTATTTATAAAATAAGTATAAAAATATTTTATATTGTAATATTTTTATATTTTATTGACAATAAATGAAAATGATAGTATAATAAATATATAAAATTAAAATAAAAAATTAGGGGAGGTTGTACATTATGATGAAATATTTACAAAGATTGGGTAAATCATTAATGTTACCAGTTGCTTGTCTTCCAATAGCAGGTATATTAATGGGCTTAGGCTATATGTTTGATAAGTCTGTTATGGCTGGTGGCGACCCAGGTTCCTTATTTGTTGTTGCTAAATTTTTAGTTACAGCTGGTGGAGCTATAATTAATAGTATGGGTATATTATTTGCAATTGGTGTGGCAGTTGGTATGTCGGATGACCAAGAAGGTACTTCTGCACTTGCAGGTCTTGTTTCCTTTCTTATTTTCTTAACTATTTTGGCTCCAGATGTAATCGCTGCATTAAAAGGAATTGACGTTGGTGAGGTAAATGAAGCGTTTACTAAAATGAATAATAACAACCAATTTATAGGTATTATAAGTGGTATTATAGGTGCAAGTTGTTATAATAAATTCAAAAACACAAAATTGCCAGATGCATTAGCATTCTTTAGTGGTAAAAGAAGTGTTGCTATTGTAACAGGTGTAGTATCTCTTATAGTGTCAGTTATATTATTCTTTATTTGGCCTATTATTTATACTGGATTACAAAACTTAGGTAAAGGTATATTAAGTTTAGGTGCAGTAGGTGCTGGTATATATGGTTTCTTTAACCGTTTATTAATACCTTTTGGCTTACATCACGCATTAAATTCAGTATTTTGGTTTGATGTTGCTAATGTTAATGACCTTGGTAATTTCTGGGCAGGTACTGGTACTCTTGGAGAAACAGGTATATATATGACAGGCTTCTTCCCAGTTATGATGTTTGGTTTACCAGCTGCTTGTCTTGCTATGTATCATACAGCTAAAGATAAAAACAAAAAACAAGTTGCAGGTTTATTATTCTCAGCTGCTATTTGTTCATTCTTTACAGGGGTTACAGAGCCTATTGAATTTGCATTTATGTTTTTAGCTCCAGGTTTATATTTAATACACGCTATATTAACTTGCTTATCTTTAATAGTATTAGGTTTATTACCAGTAAGAGCTGGATTTAACTTTAGTGCAGGGTTCTTAGATTTATTCTTTAGTTCATTTACACCTTTAGCTCTTAATCCGTGGATGCTTATTCCTATTGGTTTAGTAGTAGGTGTAGTATACTACTTTGTATTTAGATTTGCTATAAAAATATTTAACTTTAAAACTCCTGGTAGAGAAGATGAGCTAGAGGCAGTATCTAGTGCTACAGGAAATTTATCTAATCAAGGCAAAGGATTTAGAGAAACAGCAGAAATTGTATTAGAAGGACTTGGTGGAAAAGATAATATTGTATCAGTTGATAACTGTATAACTAGATTAAGACTTGAAGTAAAAGATATGAGTAAAGTTGATGAAGCTAAAATCAAAACTGCAAAAGTTTCTGGTATATTAAAACCAGGTAAAAACTCTATTCAAGTAATAATTGGAGCAAATGTACAATTTGTTGCAGATGAATTAAAAAACTTAGTTAAATAAACAATCTAAATATTTTATATATAAAAATTAAAATAATAAAAAACAAGATTAGTTATTATAAATTATAACTAATCTTGTTTTTATTGTTTTAAGGTTATATGAAATAGTATAAGATATGTAATATTAGTTATTACTAATATTTTGAACAATATCAGCTGTATTACAACTATTATCTTCTAAAACTTCTAATTTAGATACGCTTATTTCATAAGCAACTTTTTCTAAAATATCACCATTTTCTAATTTTTTTTGATAGTTTCTACTTTGCATACGACCAGATATTTTTATGTTATTACCAACTTCTAGTCCGCTAGCAAATTTAGCATTTCTACCCCATATAATACAAGGAATATAATCTGATTTGTTGTAAGAGCGATTTACTGCTAATAAAACGTCGGCAATTTCTCTACCAAAAGGTGTTTTTCTATATACAGGTTGTTTGCATACATATCCATTTAATGATACTTGATTTGGATTTTTGTTTAAATCTAAATTAAAGTTTACGTCTTTAGCAAAAATAGTTAAAATAAGATGATTTTTATTTTCCACAACATTATTATAAGAACGAATTTGACCATTAATTTCTATTAAAGCACCTATTTTAAAAAGGTTCTTATCTATAAGCCTTTCAGATATTGTTACAGGCAAAATGTCAGAGGTTTGACTTAGTCTAGAGGTTTCTATTTTAAAAGTATAAAAAGCTTCTCCATACATTTCGTGTGAAAGAGTATAATCAGATACTATTTTTCCTATAAGTGTTACTACATTGTTTTGTCTTAAATCTGTTTGCATTAAAAATTTCTCCCTTCAGTAACTTAAAAAATTTTTTAGGATTGTAACCTTTAAAATAATTATTCAATAAAATTTAACTATATACTAAAAATATAAATACATATTAAGTATAAAAAATATAAATATTTCTAAAAAATATAAAAGGAGTATAAAATATTGAAAAAAATCCAAAAAAATGATATTATATTTTTTTAGTAGGTGATTATATGAAAAAAGCTATATTACTAATTTGCTTTGGTAATAAAAATATAAATATACAATTAGATAAACTAGAAAAAAATCTAAAAATGGAATTTTATGAATATGATATATATAAATGTTTTACAAGTGATTTTTTTATTAAAAAATATGGATATGGAATAGAAGAAGTGTTAAATAATATATTTAAAAGTGGATATAATGAAATAATTTGTCAACCTCTTTTTACAATAAATGGAATAGAATACGAAAAAGCTATTTTTTATATAAATAAATGGAAAGAAAAGTTTAAAACTATAAAAGTTAGTAGACCATTATTATATAGTGAAGAAGACTTTAAAATGTTATATAACTTTATAAAAAAATATTATACAACAAATATACTATATATATGTCACGGTACAGATAATAAAAGTAATTATAATTATAAAAAGTTATTTAATATGTTTAAAAATGAAAACATATTCTTCGCTAATTTAGAAAGCACCCCATATATAGAAGATATTATAAAAGATTTAAAAAATAAAAAAATTACAAGTATATGTATAAAACCATTTTTACTTTTTAATGGTAAACACATAGAGCAAGACATAGCAGGGGATAAGTATAACTCTATAAAAAATATTTTATTAAAAAATAATATGGATTTAAAATTAGATTTAAAACCACTTTTACAATATGACGAAATAATAAAAATATTTATAAATCATTTAATTAAGGCTAATAAAATATAAGGAGAAGTATAATATTAATGATAGATTATATAAAAAATTTTTTATATAAAAAATTTAACATAAGAGAGCATAATTCTAACATAAAAACAGAAATCTTAGCAGGTGTTACTAATTATTTTACACTTATATATTTAGTTATGCTTATGCCAGAAGTTTTGATGAACATATTTAGTGGTGCAATAGCTGAAGACGGGAGTATAATAGGAGATTTTATATTGGGAAATGGACTTACAGCTAACGAAATGTTTATAGCATTAACTGCAACGTCTTTTATATGCTCAGGATTAAGTTCTATTATTATGGGATATTTGACTAATTTGCCATTTGTACAAGGACCTAGTCTTGCAGTAGCACATTTATAACATATACAGTATGTATAAGCTTTGGATATACATATAATCAAGCTTTAGCTATTGTATTTGTGTCAGGTCTTATATTTTTTGTATTAGCATTATTTGGTATTGAAAAGAAAATAGATAAGGCAATACCTAAAAATATAAAATATGCAGTTAGTTGTGGTATAGGACTATTTATAGCTTATCAAGGACTTTTAAAATCTCATATTATAGAACAAAGTTCTTTAAATACAAATCTTTTTGATTTTTATAATATAGCTAGCAAAGAAACAAAAACAGCTATATTAGCATTAGTAGGTGTAATTTTAATAACTATACTACATAAAAAGCATATATATGGGTCTATATTTATAGGTAAAATAGTTTGTATAATACTAGCCTTTCCATTAGGTCTTATTAGTTTAGAAAAGTTAGATTTTTTTACTTCAATAAATTTAGATAAAGTATTTTTTGAATTAGATTTTACTGGTATTATAGATTTTTCTAATAGTAGTTTATTTTTTCAAACAACTATGACCATATTAGTTGTATTATTTTCCATATGTATTATGGATATATTTGAAACAATGGCTATGCTTATAGTAGCAGATAACTTTGTGGAGATAAGCAAAGAAAGATTTACTAATAAAAGAATACCACAAATATTAGAGATAGATGCTATAACTACATCTATTGGATCAACAATAGGAAGTGTTACTATATCTACTTATGTAGAGAGTACAGCAGGGATTATAGAGGGTGGAAGAACAGGATTGACAGCTATAGTAACAGGGATATTATTTTTAGTATCTACATTTTTATCACCATTAGTTGCTTTAGTACCTTCTGCAGCCACAGCTACAACTTTTATAGTAGCAGGAGTTTTGATGATGACTATAATCAAATTTATAGACTTTGAAAATATAGATGAGGCAGTACCAGCATTTTTAACTATGATTTTAATGCCTCTTACTAACAGTATACTTGTTGGTATAGCTTTTGGTATAATATCCTATGTTGCTATACATTTATTTTTAGGTAAGGGATATAAAGTTAATAAAATATTATATATATTATCTGTATTATTATTAATATGTTTAATATATTTGCCTAGATAAATATAAAAAATAGGAATAACCTATCTTTGTTTTTAATATACTTTTATGAATACAAATTAAAAAGTTTTAAAATACAAAGGTAGGTGATTTTTTTGGTAAATGATAGAAAAGAGTTTTATAAAAAAATAGCAGAAAACTCCTTAAAAGATATAAAAACTAGAAGAACAACAAGAACAACAAAAAATAGTACATATAATCATATGACCAAAAATAATAATTATAAAAAAACAAAAAATATAACAAAAAATGGAATGATAAAATTTGACGAAGAACCTAATCAAACTATAAAATCTAAATTTTTTATACAATGTATAATATGTGTTTTAATAGTATGTATATTTTATTATTTGTCAAATAGTAACTCTGAAAAAGCTATTAATATAGTCGATAAAACCAAGATACTATTAGATAGTAAATTTAATATAGATGATAAAATAAGTAATATTATTTCAAAATTTAAAATTAGTACTAATGTAGGTGGTGGGAGCAACGGTAATGTGTCAGTAGATGATAAACTTATAGAACAAATGGAAGAAGAAATAGAAAATACACCAAAAAAATAGAAAGCCTCAAGACACCACAGGTTGTTCTTGGGGCAGAAAACAAATGGATAAATCCAGTAGATGGAATTATAACAGGATATTTTGGAGATAGAATAAATCCTATATTAAATAAACAAGAATTTCACAATGGACTAGATATAGGAGCTGATGAAAATACTCCAGCATATGCAGTTAAAGCTGGAGTTGTAACAGAAGTAGGTAATTCTGATACTTATGGCATATATATAAAGTATAAAACTTATGATAATTATGAAATAATGTATGCACATTTGAATAAAGCCTTAGTAAAACAAGATGAAAAAATACAGGCTAATCAACAAATTGGATTAGTAGGAAGTACAGGACTTTCAACAGGACCACACTTACATTATACAGTTATAAAAGATGGAAAATATTTAGACCCTATAACTCTTGTAGGATTGCCTAAAGCTAGTTATTTAGAATAATTTATTAATAAAAAGAGAGGTGTATATGTTAAAAAAAGTAAGTATAAATCCAACATTTTATGTAGCATTAATTTTAGTTATAGTTTTTAAAGTATATGATATATTTTTTTATTTTTTTATATTTGTTTTTTTACACGAATTAGCACATATATTTATGGCTAAAAAATTTGGATTAAACACCAAAAAACTAATTATAACTCCTATTGGATTGATAGCTGTAATAAATAATATAGAAAAATTACAACTTTATAAAAGACTTTTAATAGTAAGCATAGGAGTTTTGACAAATATAATATTAGCATTAATTTTTAATATGTTTACAAATGAGAAAATGCAGTTGATGAAAAATATTAATTTATCAATTGCATTTTTTAATTGTCTGCCTATTTTCCCATTAGATGGAGGCAGGTTTTTTTGTTATATTTTAGGCAGTAAAATAGGAGATTTAAAGGCTAGTATAATTTTAAAAAAAATAAGTTTATTTTTAAGTTTTATTATTTTTTTATTAGGGTTTATTCAAATTGTACTATATCCGTATAATATAACTCTTTTATGTTTATCTTTATATTTTATAAAAGTAAATAAAAGTGAATATATTTATCAATTTTATAAAGCTATAATTAATAAACAACAATATGAAAAAAATAGAATATTAAAAGTAAAAGAAGTTTTAATAGATAAAGACTATGAAAATAAAGAGATTATTTTAATTCTTAGTTCAGATTATTATATAATTATAAATATTTCTATAAATGGTAATATTTTATATACATTAGAAGAAAAAGTATTTTTAGACTATATACAACAATATGGTATTAATGGTACAATATATGATATTGTTAAAAATATTTGCTAAAATAAAAAAAGTGTGGCAAAATATAAAGTATGTAATTTACTAAAGATGGAGGATTAATATGATAGATGAAATATTAATGCAGGTTGAAAAACCAGCAAGATATATAGGTAATGAAATAAATATGGTTGTAAAAGACCCTAAAAATGTAGATATACGTTTTGCTTTTTGCTTTCCTGATAGTTATGAGGTTGGTATGAGTTACGTTGGTTTACAAATATTATATTTTTTTATGAACAGACGTGATGATGTATACTGTGAAAGAGTATTTGCTCCGTGGCACGATATGGAAGAAAAAATGAGAGAAAATAATATAGAACTATTTACTCTTGAAACAGGAGATAGTGTAAGAAATTTTGATTTTGTAGGTTTTACTCTACAATATGAAATGACTTATACTAATATTATAAATATGCTAAATTTAGGAAATATACCTATATGGAGCAAAGATAGAACAGAAAATGACCCTATAATTATAGCAGGGGGACCTTGTGCCTATAATCCAGAACCTTTAGCCGATATTATAGACATATTTTATATTGGCGAAGGTGAGGTTAAATATGATGAATTTTTTGATATATATAAAGAAGTAAAAAAACAAGGGGGAACAAAAGAAGATTTTTATCTTAAAATACTTAAAATGGACGGTATTTATATACCTAAATTTTATGATGTAGAGTATAAAGAAAACGGTGAAATAAAAGAATTTAAACCTCTACATAAAGATGCACCTAAAAAAATAAAAAAAGTCATAGTTAATAATATGGATAATGTTTTTTATCCAGAAAAACAGCTTGTTCCTTTAATTGATATTGTACACGATAGAGTAAATTTAGAAGTGTTTAGAGGGTGTATAAGAGGGTGTAGATTTTGTCAAGCAGGGTATGTATATCGTCCGGTTAGAGAAAAGTCGGCAGAGGCTATATTAGAAAAGTCTAAAACATTAGTAGAAACATCAGGACACGAAGAAGTGTCTTTAACAAGTCTTAGTACAGCAGACTATAGAGATTTTAGAAAATTAGCAGAAGGACTTTTAGACCAGTTTAAAGACGAGAAAGTTAATATAGCGTTGCCTTCTTTAAGAATAGATGCCTTTTCATTAGACTTAATGCAAAAAGTACAAGGAGTTAGAAAATCAAGTCTAACATTTGCACCAGAGGCAGGTACACAAAGGCTTAGAGATGTTATTAATAAAGGTATAACTGAAGAAGAAATATTAAGAGGAAGTAGCCTTGCTTTTGAAGGGGGCTGGGATAGAGTTAAATTATATTTTATGGTAGGGCTACCTACAGAAACAGATGAAGACATAAAAGGTATTGTAAAGTTATCTTCGGATATAGTAGATAAATTTTATGAACTACCTAAAGAAAAAAGAAATAGAGGAGTATCTGTTACTGTTAGTTCGTCTTGTTTTGTACCAAAGGCTTTTACTCCTTTTCAATGGTCGGCACAAGATACTTGTGAGGAGTTTTTAAGAAAGCAGTATCTTTTAAAAGACACTAATGAAAGAAAACAAGTTAAAATAAATTATCACGAACCTACTGTTAGCTCAATAGAGGGAATTCTTGCTCGTGGTGATAGAAAAGTAGCTAAACTTATAGTAAAAGCTTGGGAAAACGGAGCAAAATTTGATGGTTGGACAGAAAGTTTTAAATATGATGCGTGGCTTAAAGCTTTAGACCAAACAGGACTTAATCGTGAGTTTTATGCTAATAGAGAGAGAAGCTATGACGAAATATTACCGTGGGATCATATATCTATTGGTGTATCTAAAAGATTTTTTATAGAAGAAATGGAAAGGGCTAAAAAAGAAGCTATAACACCAAATTGTAGAGAAAATTGTAGTATGTGTGGAGCAAAAGTTTTTGGAGGAGGTGTTTGCTTTGAATAAGTATAGACTTAAATTTTCTAAAATAGGTAAAATAAAATATACAGGTCATTTAGATTTATTAAAAATATTTCAAAGAGCAGTAAAAAGAGCAAATTTGCCTATATCTTATTCACAAGGATTTAACCCTCATCAAATAATGAGTTTTGCTATACCTCTTCCTCTTGGTATGGAAAGTCAAGCAGAATACTTAGACATACAACTTGACAAACATTTAGAAAATGAATATATAAAAAATGAATTAAATAAAAATATGCCAATAGGTATGGAAATATTAAACGTAATAAAGCTAAAAGAAGGACAAAAATCAGCACCTTCTATTGTTTGTATAGGTGAATATGAAATACTTTTAGACAATAACATAAACAAAGATAATATACAAAACTTTTTAAACCAAAAAGAAATAAATATAGAAAGAGTTAGTAAAAAAAGAGGAAAAGAAACTATAAAAACAGTTAATATTAAAGAAGATATTTTTAATATAGAATGTACCCATAATAATAAAATTAAAGTTTTAATATCAACAGGAAGTGCTAAAAATTTAAAACCAGACATATTAGTAGAAACTATTTATAAATTTTTAAATCTTCCCTATGAAAAGTATAAAATACACTATAAAAGAACTGGATTATTTGATGAAAATAAAAATCAACTAGATTTGTTATAAGTAGGTGTTAATATGGATAAAACTCTTGTTATAGATACACTTTTTAATTATGAAAGAGCAGGACTTTTAGAAAATAATGAACTTAAAGAATTAATAATAGAAGAAAAAGGCAATTTTCAAATAGGAGATATATTTATAGCTAAAGTTAAAAAAATAATACCTAAAAAATTTGCTTTTTTAGATTTAGGTTATGATAAAAATGCTTTTTTAGGACTAACTGATAAAAAACAAAAAGGACTATATACATTTAATGAAAAAACCAATAAGTATACCCTAAACTTAAAAGAAGGACAAGATATATTGGTACAAATAGATAAACAAGGTACAGATATAAAAGGTGCAAGCGTTACGACAAATCTTACACTTACAGGTAAATATGTAGTTTTATTATTAAATGAAAAAAATATAGCCATATCTAAAAAAATAGAAGATAAAGAAAAAAGAGATTTTTTTAAAAACTTTGCTAATGAAAATTTACCACAAGATTATGGTATTATTTTTAGGACAAACTGTGCTAATGTTGATACTAAAGAAATAAAAAGTGAAGTTTTATATCTTATAGAAAAAGCCAAAAATTTATTAGAAAAAGCTAATTATATAAAACCACCTATGAAACTATTTTATGCTAAAACAGAAGTAGAAAAAATTATAATAGATATTTTAGATAAAGATGATAAAGTTATAACTAACAGTCAAGATAGTTATAATAGCTTAAAAAATATATTTGATAATGTAGAACTTTATAATGATAAATTACCAATATTTGAAGCATATAGTATAGAAAATAAGCTAGAAAAAGTCTTTAATAATAAAGTATGGCTTAAAAGTGGAGGATTTTTAATAATAGATATAGTAGAGGCTATGACTATTATAGATGTAAATACTGGTAAAAATATTACAAAATCCTTTGATGAAATGATTTTTAAAACTAATAAAGAAGCATTAGAACAAATATCTAAAGAAATAAGGCTTAGAAACATATCGGGGATTATATTAATTGACCTTATAGATATGAAAAATGAAGAACATAAAAAACAATTAGAATTATATATGAAACAATTATCTAAAAATGACCGAATGCCTATAAATATATATCCTATAAATGAGCTAGGCATAATGCAACTTACTAGAAAAAAGGCATTACGTTCTCTTTATGAAATGGTATCATCAACTTGTCACGTATGTAATGGTAGTGGGAGAATAAAAAATGCTGATTATGTAGTAAATACTATTTTAAATCAAATAATTTCAATATTTTCTAATACAATTTATAACAAAGTAGTAGTATATGCACATAAGATGATTATAAGTCGTATGGATAAAATCACTATACCTGATAAAAAAATAGATTATATAATTATAGATACTACTAGATTAGATTATTTTAATATAGAAAAGTTTATAGAATAAAAATAAACTGAAGAAATTTCTTCAGTTTATTTTTTATTTTATAAATTAAGCTATGACTTTATTTTTAATATTTTTATTAAAATATTAAAGCAATAATTTATATTTTTATATGTTAGTTAAAAATATAAATGCAAAGTGTATATCTTGACAATTTTATATAAAAAAGATAAAATATAAATTAAGGTATCTTTTAATAAATTTTAATAATATCTTAAAAAATTTTATAAATATAAAACGTCTAATTAAAACTGGCAAGGAGGTGTTTTTTCTGGACGTAAAGTACATAATAGCAATTATACTGTGTAGTATTATATCAATTGTCATAGGTGGTGCAATTGGTTTTGCTATTCGTAAAAAGATTGCTGAGGCAACTATAGGTTCGGCAGAAAAAGAGGCAGACAATATTTTAATATCTGCCAAAAAAGAAGCAGAAGCTAAGAAAAAAGAAATTTTACTAGAGACTAAAGAAGAAAGTCTTAAAGTAAAAAATGAAATAGAGAGAGAGAGTAAGGAAAGAAAGCAAGAACTTCAAAAATTTGAAAAAAGACTTATCCAAAAAGAAGAATCTCTTGATAAAAGAAGTCAAACTCTTGAGAAAAAAGAAGAGTTGCATCAAGAAAAAGTAGCTAAACTTGAAGAACAAAAACAAAATATAGAAGAAATATCTAATAAAAAAATAGAAGAGCTTGAAAGAATATCTGGATTTACTACTGAACAGGCAAAAGAGCATCTTTTATCTAATTTAGAGGAAGAACTTATTCACGAAAAAGCTACTCGTATAAAAGAAATGGAAGCTAGTGCTAAACAAGAGGCAGATAAAAAAGCTAAACAAATAATAGGTTTAGCTATACAAAGATGTGCAGTTGACCACGTTACAGAAAGTACAGTTTCTGTTGTACCACTACCTAATGATGAAATGAAAGGTAGAATAATCGGACGAGAAGGCAGAAATATTAGAGCAATAGAATCTTTAACTGGTATAGATATTATTATAGATGATACTCCAGAGGCAGTTATACTATCTGGATTTGACCCTATGAAAAGAGAAATTGCTCGTATAGCATTAGAAAAGCTTATTTTAGACGGGAGAGTGCACCCAGCTAAAATAGAAGAAATGGTTGATAAGGCTAAAAAAGAAGTTGAAACAATGATTAGAGAAGAAGGTGAAAGTGCTTGTTTTGAAATAGGTGTACACGGTGTACATCCAGAACTTGTTAGGTTACTTGGTAAAATGAAATTTAGAACAAGCTATGGACAAAATGTTTTAAAACATTCTTTAGAAGTAGCCCATCTTACTGGAATGATGGCAAGTGAACTTGGATTAGATGTTACACTTGCTAAAAGAGCTGGACTTTTACACGATATAGGAAAGGCAATAGATTATGATGAGGAAGGTTCACACGTAGAACTTGGTTCTTCTCTTTGTAAAAAATATAAAGAAAATAACGTAGTAATAAATGCAGTTGAATCTCATCACGGAGATACAGAGCCTACATCTTTAATATCTGTTTTAGTTCAAGCAGCAGATGCTATATCGGCAGCTAGACCAGGAGCAAGAAGAGAAACTTTAGAAACTTATATAAAAAGATTACAAAATCTTGAAAATATAGCAGATAGTTTTGAGGGAGTTGAAAAGTCGTTTGCTATACAAGCTGGTAGAGAACTTAGGATAATGATTTCTCCTGATGTAGTAGATGATGATAGACTTGTGCTTTTGGCTAGAGAAATATCTAAAAAGATAGAAGAAGAGTTAGAATATCCTGGTCAAATAAAAGTAAATCTTATTAGAGAAACTAGAGCTGTGGACTATGCAAAATAATAGATGTTAAACATAGAAATGTATTTGTCTACTTAATATATAAGTATTCAAATACATTTTTTATTATATAAATTAAGCTATGACTTTATTATTTGAGAGAAAAATTATAAGTTAGGTTTTTAATTTGTAGGAATTTATAAAATTACCACATTATCAAAGAAAAATAATAGGAATAGCTATTTATTTTAATACAGAGTATTAAAAACTAATTTTGCAAAAATTTAATATACTACACTTTAAAATTAACATAGTTTTTATTAAAATAGTATATTAATAACTAAATGTTTATTATATTTATGAAAGAAGGCAATTATATGAAAAAATTAGCAATATTTGATTTAGATGGAACATTAGTAGATTCTATTGGCTCAATTGCAGGGGCTTGTAATGAAGCCTTAAAAGAAAACGGACTTGAAGAAAGAAGTGTTAATGAATATAAATATTTTGCAGGTGATGGTGCTTTAGAACTTGTCAAAAGAGCAGTTTATGCTAGTGGAGATATAGAATATAAAAAATTAGATAGTGTTTATAGTATATATAAAGAAATATTTGTAAAAGATTGTACAAAAGGTGTAGTACCATTTGAGGATATAAACGAACTTTTAAAACAACTTAAAAAAAGAGAAATAAAGTTAGCAGTCTTATCAAATAAACCACACGATAGGACTATTGACGTAGTGAATAAAATATTTGGCAATAATACATTTGATATGGTGTTAGGATATAAAAATGAAGAAACCAAAAAACCTAACCCTTATGGAGCATTATTAATAGCTAAACGTTTTAATATAAAACCTGAAGATTGTGTATATATAGGAGATACAGACACAGATATGCAAACAGGAATAAACGCAGGTATGTATACAATAGGAGTTAGTTGGGGATTTAGAGATAGAGAAGAGCTTATTAAAAATAAAGCAAACATTATAGTTGATAATCCTATGGATTTATTAAACTATTTTACATAAATAAAATTTATACAAGAAGGTGATTTAATGGAAAATATTGTAATAGTTGGATCTGGTATAGGGGGATTAGCTGCAGGAGCTAAGCTATCTAAGGAAGGATATAATGTAACTGTTATAGAAAAACATTTTATAGCAGGAGGATATTCTACAAATTTTGTAAGAAAGGCTAAAACAGGAGAAAAAGTTATATTTGATGTATCTTTACATGGTATAGGGGATTTAAATGAAGATAGAGAATTTTATAGACAATTAAAAGAAATAGGCGTTTTTGAAAAAGTAAATCCTATTAGAAAAAAGGAAACAGCAACATTTGTACTTGATAATGATGAAAAATTTGATATACCAGATGATTTTGAAAAATATAAACAAGAGTTAATTAAAAAATTTCCAAATGAGAAAGAGGGCATAGAAAAATTATTTACATTTTTAAGAGCTTTTGATGAAGATATGGAAATTAATGTGTATAAAAAAGGAGAAATGCCTAAATATATACACAGTTTACAAGATATAACTTTATATGACTTTTTAAAACAATATGTAAATGATGAAAAATTTATAGATTTATTTTGTTTTTTATGGTTATATTATGGATTACCATCTAAGGAAATTAATGCTTATTATTATTTAGTTGCTTGGCTTGGATACCATATAGGTGGCACATACTATATGGAGGGAGGTGCAGGAGCTTTTAGTAAAGCCTTTAGTGATATAATAGAAGAAAATGGTGGACATATTGTATTAAAAGAAGAAGTAATTAAAATAAATACTAAAAATGACAAAATTATTTCTGTAACAACTAATAAAGGTAAAACTTTTAAAGCAGATACATTTATTATAAATGGTTGCCTTGAAAATGTTTTAGAATGTGTAGATAATAAAAAGAATATAAGTGATTATTTAGAAAAAATAAAAAGTAACCAAACTAGTTGTAGTTTAACTCAGTTATATATAGGATTAGATTGTGACCCTACAAGTCTAGGAATAGAAAAGTCAGATATTTTTTATGACTATAAAGAAGGTTCAGACAAAGGGTATGAATATATAAAAAATGGTAATTATGAAAATACACATTTTGCAATAGTAAATTATAATTTATTAGACCCAAATTTAAATAAAGATACAGGATTTATATGTATAACAATAGGTGATTTTGAAGAAAATTGGCCTGACCATAACTCAGAAGAGTATAAAAATAAAAAACAACAAGTTACAGATATACTTTTAAAAAGGTTGTATTGTCATTTTCCTAAAGTTGAAGGTCATGTTATTATAACAGAGCTTGGAACACCTAAAACTATGAAAAGATATACAAATAATAAAAATGGTGCTGTATATGGATTTGCACAAGATTTAGAAAATGGCGGATTTAATAGAGTAGGTCATAAAGCTTTTTTTGAAAATTGTTACATAGCAAGTGCTTGGGGACAGCCAGGTGGTGGATATCAAGGGGCTATTTTATCAGGTATATATTGTTCTAATATAATAATTGATAAAGATAAACGAAAAAAAGAATTAATAAATAAAGAAGATGAACTTTTAGAGCCAAATATGTTTATAGCTGGTATGATAGAAGAGGCAGATAAAGAGTATACCCAAAATATAACAGCTAAATATATGTTTAATTTTAAAGATATAAATAAAAAGTATATTATATCAGTTAATAATGGAAAAATATTTTTAGATAAAAATTTAGATAATATAGATACAGAAATAATATGTGATTATAAAGTATGGTCAGATATATCAAATGGTAAATTATCAGGTCAATCTGCCTTTAGAGAGGGTAGCTTAATTATTAGAGGAAGTACAGAAAAATTTAGAATTTTATTAAAAATTTTTAAACCAAATAATTATGTAGGAGATAAAATTGAAAAGAAGTTAATTAGAGGTGATTTACTATTTCCTATTGCATTAGTTCCATTTATTTTTTATTGGACTACATCCAATATACCTATACTCAATATACAATATAGTACATATGCAGCAATAAGTGTTTTATACACTATTTTAATAATGCCTTTATTAAAACCTAGATATATAAAAAATCAAATAACTACTTTAGAAAGAATAACAATAGTTACTTTTGTATTGATGTGGATAGTAGATGCATTTTTAAATATTCCTCAATTTATGGAACTTATTTTACCAATAGGTTTAATTATATCTTGTTTTAAAGGTGAAAATATTATATCACAGTATTCTAAGCTTGGATTTAATGATAATGTTTCTAGAACAAAATTGTATAATAAAATAAATAAAAATTTATCTATTATGTGGGCTATTATATTTATTATACAATTTATTATAGTTAAAATAATATTTATTAATGACCCATTAGCAAGCTTAATCTATCTTTTAAGTGCGTTAGGAGGAATAGTTTCCTTGGTTTATCCTAAAAAAGCTATGGGTAATTAATATTGTTATAATAAAAAATTAAGATAATATTTATATTTATCACATTTAATTTAAAAAAGTCCAATTATATAATAGATAATTTTTATTAAATAGTTATAAAATATATATAATATTTTGTTTATTTAATAAAAAAATATAAGTAAATAAAATAAATATTATACTATTTATATAAAATAAAATATATACATACACTTTTATATAAACATATTTTACAATAAATATAACTTTAATAAAATTTTATTGAAATTGTTTTCATTTATATATATAATTACTTATAAGTTATTATTAATTATATATTAGGAGGGGTTTTATGAAATTAAAAAAATTTATAGCTTTAGCTACAGCGACAGTAATGTCATTATCTATGGTTGCTTGTAGCAACACACAAACAACAACACAAGGAGCTAACTCAGATAAAATAATTCTTGGTTCTATGGGACCACTTACAGGTGAAAATGCTATTTATGGTATTACTACATCTAATGGTATAAAACTAGCAATAGAAGAAAAACAAACTGTTTTGAATAAACCAGTAGAATTATTATCAGTAGATGACAAAGCAGACCAAACAGAAGCAGTTAATGCATATAACAAATTTGTTAACAATGATGGAGTAACAGCAGTTATTGGTGCAGTTACAAGTTCTGCTGCTTTAAGTGTAGCCATAACTTCTGCAAAAGATGGTACACCAGTATTAACACCAACAGGTACTGTACCAGAAATAACAACATCTGGAGAAAATGTATTTAGAGCTTGTTATACAGACCCATTTCAAGGTGAGATAATGGCTAAATTTGCATTTGAAAATTTAGGACTTAAAAAAGTAGCAATTATGCAAAATACAGACAGTTCATATTCTGAAGGTATAGCTAACAGTTTTATTGAAAAATTTCAAGAATTAGGTGGAGAAATAGTGGCAAGTGAAGGATATAAACAAGCTGACACAGATTTTAAAGCTCAGCTTACAAAAATATCTTCAACTACTCCAGAGGCTTTATTTATACCAGATTATTATACAAAAGTATACTTAATAGCTAATCAAGTTAAAGATACAGGTATTAAAGATATTCCTTTATTAGGCTGTGATGGCTGGGATGGTATGAATACTATATTTGAAGAAGATGCAAGTACAGATACTTCAGTAGTAGAAAATGCTTATTTTTGTAGCCACTTTTCTTTAGAAGATCAAGACCCAGCTGTTCAAAATTTTGTTAATAATTATAAAGCTAAATATGGTGAAAATCCTACATCTTTCGCAGCATTAGGATATGATGCTACAAATATTATGTTAAATGCTATTGAAACAGCAGGTTCAACAGATTCTAAGGCTATTGTAGAAGCTATTAAAAATACAGATTATCAAGGTGTTACAGGTAACATTAAATTTGATGAAAATGGAGACCCTATAAAAAGTGTATCCATCTTAAGAATAGAAAATGGCGAATCTAAATTATTTGAAAAAATTGAAGGTTAATATTTATATAAATTAAGGGAGATAACATCTCCCTTAATTTATATAAACACAATATTAAAGTAAGGAGTTGGAGTATGGACTTTTTTAATCAATTAATAAATGGTATAAGTATAGGAAGTGTATATGCTTTAGTTGCTCTTGGATATACTATGGTTTATGGTATAGTAAAGCTTATAAACTTTGCTCATGGCGATATAATAATGATAGGATCATATTTTATATTAATATTTTCAAAAAGTATAGGAATGCCTTTTTGGCTAGCAGTAATAGCATCTATGATATTTTGTGCTATATTTGGTGTTTTGATAGAAAAGATAGCTTATAAACCTCTTAGAAAAGCACCACGAATATCAGCACTTATAACAGCAATAGGTGTTAGTATATTTTTACAAAATGTAGTTACTTTAATAAAACCAGACCCAGTACCTTTTTCAAATACATTAGCAGGTAGTTTTAGAATTTTAGGTACAGATATAGGATATGTAAATATTGTTACTATAGTAGTATCTTTTGGTTTGATGATTATTTTAACATTATTTGTTAAATACACAAAAGCAGGAAAGGCTATGAGAGCAGTATCTGAAGATGAAGGTGCATCTACATTAATGGGTATAAATGTAAATAATACAATTGCTTTAACTTTTGCTATCGGGTCAGCATTAGCAGCAGTTGGTGGTGGTTTATATGGTGTATCTTATAAACTTATAGAACCAACAATAGGTTCTGTATTTGGACTAAAAGCATTTATTGCGGCAGTAATAGGTGGGATAGGGACAATTCCGGGAGCAGTAATAGGTGGTTTAATAATGGGACTTGTAGAAACATTTACAAAAGCTTACATATCAACAAATCTTACAGATGTAATAGTATTTGCAGTTCTTATAATAATATTACTTTTTAAACCATCTGGATTACTTGGTAAAAATGTTAGAGAGAAAGTGTAGGTGTGTTATTTGAAGAAATTTAAGGATTATTTAATTAATTTAATTTGTATTTTAGTACTATATGGTATAATATTTTCTTTAATAAGCACAGGTGTACTTAACAATTATTATCAAGGTATAATAGTGCTTATAATGATTAATATAATATTAGCTGTTAGTCTTAATCTTGTTACTGGTATTTTAGGTCAGTTAACTCTTGGACACGCAGGATTTATGGCTGTTGGAGCTTATACATCAGCAATTTTTACAAAATATGTAGAATTACCATCAGGTATAGAGTTTTTATTAGCTTTAATATTGTCAGGACTTTTAGCAGCTGTTTTTGGTATTATAATAGGCATACCAGCTTTAAGACTAAAAGGCGATTACATAGCTATATTAACTCTTGGATTTGGAGAAATGATAAGAGGACTTATTATATATTTTTCAGATTTAACAGGTGGTGCTAAAGGATTTATAGGAATAGAATATTATTCTAACTTTACAGTTGTATTTATAGTAACAGTACTTACAATATATATATTAAACACGCTTATTTTGTCAAGGCACGGCAGAGCTATATTATCTATTAGAGAAGATGAAATAGCAGCGGAAGCATCGGGGATAAATACAGTATATTATAAAATATTTGCCTTTTCTATATCAGCATTTTTTGCTGGAATAGCAGGTAGCTTATTTGCACATTATCAAATGGTTTTAGACCCAGTTAAGTTTAATTATAATTATTCTATTGAAATATTAATAATGGTAGTGCTTGGTGGTATGGGAAGTATAACAGGTTCAATAATAGCTACAATAATATTAGTAGCAATACCTCAAATATTAATTGAATTTTCTCAATATAGAATGCTTATATATTCATTATTATTAATAATTATAATGATATTTAAACCTTCAGGTTTGTTTGGTAGATATGAGTTTTCTATTAATAGATTAATATCTAAAATTTTTAATAAAAATAAGTAGGAAAGGAGGATAAATATGTATTTATTAAAAGCAACAGGTCTAGGAATAACTTTTGGAGGATTAAAAGCTGTATCAGATGTAACATTTGATATAAAAGAAGGTGAACTTGTAGGTCTTATAGGTCCTAATGGAGCTGGAAAAACAACATTTTTTAACCTTTTGACAGGTGTTTATCAACCAACAGAAGGTGATATAGAATTTAATGGTAAAAGTATTTTAGGCAATAAACCTTATCAAATAAACAATTTAGGTATAGCTAGAACTTTTCAAAATATTAGACTTTTTAAAGATTTAACTGTACTAGATAATGTAAAAATAGCTTATAATTCTAATATGAAATATGGAGCATTAACAGGTATATTTAGACTTCCTAAATATTTTAAAGAAGAAAAAGAAGCAGATGAAAAAGCTATTGAACTTTTAAAATTATTTAGTTTAGAAAATCTTATATATGAAAAAGCATCTAATCTTCCTTATGGAAAACAAAGAAAATTAGAAATAGCTAGAGCTTTAGCTAGTAGTCCTAAATTATTACTTTTAGATGAACCAGCAGCAGGCATGAACCCTAGTGAAACAGAAGAACTTATGGAAACAATAGCTATTATTAGAAAAAACTTTAATACAGCTATTTTATTAATAGAACACGATATGGGGCTTGTTATGGGAATTTGTGAAAGATTATTTGTCTTAGAATATGGTATGTTAATAGCACACGGTAAGCCACAAGAAGTTATAAATAATCCTAGAGTTATAGCAGCTTATTTAGGTGATTAAGGGGTGAAATTATGTTAAAAGTAAATGATTTACAAGTTTATTATGGTGCAATACACGCTATTAAGGGCATAACATTTGAAGTAAACCAAGGTGAAATAGTATCTTTAATAGGTGCAAATGGAGCAGGTAAAACTACTACTTTACACGCAGTTTCTGGACTTTTAAAACCTACAAGTGGAGAAATTAGCTTTTTATCTAGTAAGATAAATAATCTTTCTGCAGATAAAATTGTAAAAAGGGGTATTGCTCACGTTCCGGAGGGAAGACGCGTTTTTGCAAAACTTTCTGTTCAAGAAAACTTAGAGTTAGGCTCATTTTTAGTAAAGGACAAAAATTTTATAAAAAATGAGTATGAAAGAGTTTTAACACTTTTTCCAAGACTTAAAGAAAGATTAAAACAAATGGCAGGGACACTATCTGGTGGAGAACAACAAATGCTTGCAATAGGTAGAGCATTAATGAGTAAGCCTAAAATGCTTTTAATGGATGAACCTTCTATGGGTCTTGCTCCTATACTTGTAAAAGAAATATTCGAAATTATAAAAGAATGTAATAAGCAAGGAATGACTATTTTATTAGTTGAACAAAATGCTAAAATGGCACTTAATATATCAAATAGAGCTTATGTTTTAGAAACAGGTAAAGTTGTTATGTCTGATAATGCTACAAATCTTTTAGGAGATGAAAAAGTTAAAAAGGCATATTTAGGAGGTTAATTTATTGAAAATAGCAGTTGTACAAAAGAAATATTATAATTTAGAATATGATAAAAATGTAGAAATAGGTGTACAAAGTGTTAAAGAAGCTAAAAATTTAGGAGCAGATATAGTATTATTTCCTGAATGTTTTATAACAGGATATAGTTTGCCTATTACTATGGAACAATCTATATTAGATAATAGTGAATATATTAAAACTTTTTGTAAATTGGCTAAAGAATTAAACATAGGGATTGTAATCACATCTTTTACAAAAGGTAATGAAAAACCTCAAAATAGTGCTTTTGTTATAGATAGAGATGGAAATATAATTATGAAATATGTAAAAGTACATACTTGTGACTTTGCAGATGAAAAATGTCTTGAAAGTGGAAAAGAATTTAAAGTTTGTGAATTTGATGGTGTTAAAATTGGTATTATGATTTGCTATGATAGAGAATATCCAGAAAGTGCTAGAATGCTTATGCTTAAAGGAGCAGAAATTATTTTAGTACCTAATAATTGTCAAGGTATGAAACCTAGAGTAAATGCACTTCAAACAAGAGCCTATGAAAATATGGTTGGTGTTGTTATGGCTAATCCACCTGGTAAAAATGCAGGATTATCTTGTGCATATAGTCCTATTGCGTGGGATAAAGATGGATATAGCAATAATATGGAAATATTTTTAGCAGATGAACTTAGTGAAAAAATATATATAGCAGATTATAATATAGATGAACTTAGAGAGTATAGAAGTAGTGAAATGATGGGTAATACTTTTAGAAAAGTAGATGCTTATGAAGGTTTGCTATCAAAAGAGATAAAAGAACCTTTTATTAGAAAATAAATAAAGTTTAAAATAAGATAGATAAATTTAAATCTATCTTATTTTTAATACAATTAATCTAGATATAAAGTATAAAAAATTATTTTTTAATATTAATTTTAAATTTGTTGACAAAAAGATTGTAAAGTAATAATATATTGTTAATTAAAATAATTTATATATTAACGAAATGGGGGTGATTCCATTGAAAATATTAAAAAATGTAACATAATTTTAAATATAGGTTGGTGATGTAATATTGTTAATTAATATTTCTAATTTAACTTTTTGTTATGATGGTAGTTATGATGATATTTTTAAAAATTTAAGTATATCTATTGATACAGATTGGAGAATAGGATTAGTTGGGAGAAATGGTAAAGGGAAAACTACTTTATTAAAATTATTAATGAACGAATATGAATATTCTGGTACAATTAATTCTCCTGTTAGCTTTGATTATTTTCCATTTAATGTGGAAAATAAAGAATTAGATACATTAGATGTATTATTACAAATAAACAGTCAGGTTTATGAATGGGAAATTTTGAGAGAATTTTCTTTTTTAGATTTAAAAGAAGAAATATTATATAGAAAATTTAATACATTATCTAATGGAGAGCAGACAAAAGCTTTATTAAGTATATTGTTTTTAAAACAAAATGGATTTTTATTAATAGATGAACCTACCAATCATTTAGATATAGAGGGACGAAAAGTTGTAGCAAAGTATTTAAAAAGTAAAAAAGGCTTTATATTAGTATCCCACGATAGAGAGTTTTTAGATGAAAGTGTAAATCACATATTGTCTATTAATAAAAACAATGTAGAGTTACAAAAAGGTAATTATTCTTCTTATGAATATAATAAAAAATTAGTAGACAACTTTGAAATAAAACAAAATGATAAAATAAAAAAAGATATTAAAAGACTAGATAATTCTAAAAAGAATATTGCTATATGGTCGGATAAAATAGAAGCAAGCAAAATAGGTAATGGTAGCGTAGATAGAGGGTTTATTGGGCATAAAGCTGCTAAAATGATGAAAAGGTCAAAAAATGTGGAAAAGAGAATTGACAAATATATAGAAGAAAAAAATAGCTTACTTAAAAATATTGATATATCAGAAGATTTAAAAATACATTGTTTAGAATATTATAAAGATGAACTTATAAAACTTAATAATATACAAATATTTTATGATAATAATGAAATATTATCTAATATTAATTTTACTGTTAATAGTGGAGATAGGCTATTTTTAATAGGAAAAAATGGAACGGGTAAAAGTAGTTTGTTAAAACTTATTAATGGAGAGAATATTAATTATAAAGGTAATGTTAATATTGGTAAAAATTTAAAAATTTCTTATGTGTTTCAAGATGTATCTAATTTAAAAGGAAGTTTAAAAGATTATATAAATAAATTTAATATTAATGAAACACTATTTAAAACAATTTTAAGAAAGTTAGATTTTTCAAGAGATATGTTTGATAAAAATTTAGAAACATATAGTCAAGGTCAAAAGAAAAAAGTATTAATATCTAAAAGTTTAGCTGAAGAAGCACACTTATATATTTGGGACGAACCTTTAAACTATATAGACATTTTATCAAGAGAGCAAATAGAAAATTTAATTTTAAAATTTAAACCTACAATAATCTTTGTAGAACACGATAGTAGATTTATTGAAAATGTAGCTACTAAAATTATAAATATTTAATAATAAAATAAGTCAATAGGTATTTTGCTTATTGACTTATTTTATTATCTAAGTTAAGCTATTAAATACAAAAATTATAAATGGGTTTTATTTAATAATAGTGATTTAATAAAATATATTAAAAACTTAATTATAAAATTTTACTAAATAATAAATAAAATAATTGTAACATATATACTTAATAAGTTAATAATATAACAATAAAAATTACTAAAAATTTGTTTAACTATTTATATAAAATTGTAAATTGACATAGGTATGATATGATTATATAATAAATTTGTAAAAGTGCTCGAGCAAATTTTATTAAAATATATTTTTAGACTTTAACTATGGAGTGAACTATATGGCAGTTACTATTAAAAAAATAGCAGAAGTTAGTGGTGTATCTAGGGGTACTGTTGATAGAGTTTTAAACAATAGAGGTAAAGTAAGTCCAAAAACAGAACAAAAAGTTAGAGAATGTGCAGAAAAGTTAGGATATAAACCTAATTTAGCTGGTAAAGCATTAGCAGCAAGGAAGAAAAATTATGTTATTGGAGTTATAATATCATCAGATGGTAATATATTTTTTGATGACATTTTAGACAGTATAAAAAATGAAGCTAAAATTTATGAAGAATATGGCATAAAAGTTGTTTTGAAAACTATGAAAGGGTATGATATAGATACACAAATAAAACTTATTGAAAGTATACAAGATGATATATCTAGTTTAATAATTACACCAATAGATGAAAACATAGTTAGAGATAAAATAGACTATTTATGTGATAAAGGTATAGGTGTTATAACGTTAAATACAGATATAAAAAATAGTAAACGTTTAGCTTATGTAGGTACAGATTATTATAAGGGTGGTCAAATAGTAGCTGGAATAATAAATCTTATAAGTCCTTATGCTAATATAGGTATTATACAAGGAACTAGCAAACTATATGGTCATAATCAAAGAGTTTTAGGATTTAAAGATGAGGTAAAAAACTACAAAAACTTAAATATTAAAGCTATGTTTGAATGTGAAGATGACGATAATACCTCATATGAAAAAACTATTGAAATGTTAAGGGACAATGAAGATATAGACACAATTTTTATTGTTGCTGGAGGTGTTTATGGTGTTTGTAAAGCTGTTATTGAAAAGCAAAAAAACATAACTATAGTTTGTTTTGATGAAATACCTAAAACTATTGAAATGTTAAAAAAAGATATTATAAAAGTCACAATATCTCAACAGCCTAAAATTCAAGGGAAAAAAGTTATGGAGATAATTTTTGACTATCTTATAAAAGGTGAAAAGCCACAAAATGAAAATTATATTATTGAAAATCAAATAAAAATTAAACAAAATTATTAAAGGAGAATATAAAATGAGTGAAATATTTAAAAATATAAGTAAAATAAAATATGAAGGCAAAGAAAGTAAAAATCCATTAGCTTTTAAATATTATGATGCAGATAGAGTTATTTATGGCAAAAAAATGAAAGAACATTTATCTTTTGCTATGGCGTGGTGGCATAACTTATGTGCAGAAGGTGTTGACATATTTGGAGCAGGAACAACAGATAAAAGCTTTGGAGCTCTTACTAAAGGGACTATGCTTCACGCAAAGGCAAAAGTAGACGCAGGATTTGAATTTATGTCTAAACTAGGAATAGAGTATTTTTGTTTTCACGATATGGACATTATACCAGAGGCAGATACTATAGAAGAAACTAATAAAAGATTAGATGAAATAACAGATTATATAAAAGAAAAAATGGACGAAACAGGGATTAAATGTTTATGGGGTACAGCAAATATGTTTTCTAATCCTCGATTTATGAACGGTGCTGGTAGCACAAATTCAGCAGATGTATTTTGTCTTGCAGCTGCACAAGTAAAAAAAGCATTGGATATGGTTGTAAAACTTGGTGGTAAAGGCTATGTATTTTGGGGTGGTAGAGAAGGATATGAAACACTTTTAAATACAGATATAAAATTTGAACAAGAAAACATAGCTAACCTTATGAAAATGGCAGTAGAATATGGTAGAAAAATAGGATTTGAAGGAGACTTCTTTATCGAACCAAAGCCAAAAGAACCAATGAAACACCAATATGATTTTGATGCAGCAACAGCTATAGGATTTTTAAAACAATATGGATTAGATAAAGACTTTAAATTAAACATAGAAGCAAACCACGCAACATTAGCAGGACATACATTCCAACACGATTTAAGAATAGCAGCCATAAACCAAATGTTAGGTTCAATAGATGCTAATCAAGGAGATAACCTTTTAGGTTGGGATACAGACCAATTTCCATCTAATGTTTATGAAACAACTATGTGTATGTATGAAGTATTAAAATGTGGTGGTATGAAAAATGGTGGATTAAACTTTGACTCTAAAAATAGACGTGCAAGCTACACACCAGAAGATATGTTTTATGGTTATATTTTAGGTATGGACACATTTGCATTAGGACTTATAAAAGCAGTAGAATTAATAGAAGATGGAAGAATTGACGAATTTGTAAAAGAAAGATATAGCAGTTTTAATGAAGGTATTGGTAAAAAAATAAGAGAAGGGCAAACAAGTCTTGAAGAATTAGCAGAATATGCTAAAAATATTGATAGTAAAACGTTGCCAAGTTCAGCTAGACAAGAATATTTAGAAAGTATTGTAAACAGTATTTTATTTTCATAAGGAGAATTTTTATGAAATATGTATTAGGCATAGATATTGGAACTTCAGGTACAAAAACAGTATTATTTGATGAAAAGGGAAATAAAATTGTAAGTAGTACAGTAGAATATGATTTAATTCAGCTTAAAAATGGTTGGGCAGAACAACAACCAGAAAAATGGTGGCAAGCTACTAAAATTACAATTGATAATATAATAAAAAGTAGCAAAATAAATGTAGAAGATATTAAAGGGATTGGCATAGCAGGTCAAATGCACGGACTTGTTATGGTAGATAAAGGTGGTAATGTACTTAGAAATGCTATATTATGGTGCGATGGAAGAACAAGTGAAGAATGTTTAGAAATAACTGAAAAAATAGGTAAAGAAAGACTTATAGAAATATGTGCAAATCCTGCTTTGACAGGATTTACAGCAGGCAAAATATTATGGGTTAGAAAAAATGAACCACATATTTATAAAAAATGTTATAAAATCTTATTACCTAAAGATTATATAAGATATAAGCTTACAGGAAATTTTGGAACAGAACCATCAGATGCATCAGGAACTAATTTGTTTGATATAAACAATATGTGTTGGTCTAAAGAAATTTTAGATAAATTAGATATAAACATAGATTTATTACCACCTATATATAAATCTATTGATAACGGTGGGAATATAACTAAAAAAGCTAGCGAAGAAACAGGATTATCTACAAATACAATAGTTTGTATGGGAGCTGGAGATAATGCAGCAGCAGCAGTAGGAACTGGCATAGTAGAAAAGGGAAAAGCATTTACAACTATTGGAACATCAGGTGTTATATTTGCTTATTCAGACAAAGTTATTATAGATAAACAATGTAGAGTACACACATTTTGTCACGCTATACCAAATACATGGGCAGTTATGAGTTGTACTCTATCAGCTGGAATGTCATTAAAATGGTTTAGAGATAATTTTTGTATGTCAGAAAAAGAAGTAGCAAAGTATTTAAATAAAGATAGCTATGAGTTTATAAATGAAGGTGTAAAAGATATATCTATTGGCTCAGAAAATCTTATATATTTACCATATTTAATGGGTGAACGTTCCCCAATACTAGATGAAAATGCAAGGGGTGTATTTTTTGGCTTATCTGCCATACATAATAAATATCATATGTTAAGAGCAATTATGGAAGGTGTAACATATTCACAAAAACAATGCTTTGAACTTATAAAAAATATGGGTATAGAAATAGATGAAATGTATGTTTGTGGCGGAGGGGCTAAAAGTAAAATTTGGCGACAAATGATGAGTGATATATATAGTTTAGATACTGTATCCATAGAAAATGAAGAAGGACCTGCTTTAGGGGTAGCTATTCTTGCTAGTGTTGCTTGTGGAATATATGATAATGTTAATCAAGCTTGTGATAAATTAGTAAAATTAAAAGATAAAATAAGCCCTATAAAAGAAAATTATGAAAAATATATGAAATTTTATAAAATATATGAAAATATGTATCCTATTTTAAAAGATAGTTTTAAACAGTTAAGTTTATAATGAATAAAAATTACAACTCTAATTAGTTGTATACTATCTTTATTGTATTATAAGTACAAAATAGATGGAAAAAATATAAGTAAATTTAGGATTTTTAAGCATTTCTTTTAAAATTAAATTTTATCTATAAAAGTAAGTACATAAATGAAAAATAATAAAAATTATACATAACACAAATGCTTGATACTTTGGTACAAGCTTATATCACTAAAAACAGTAAACAACTAATTAAACTAATAAAAGATTTAGGTTGTTTACTGCTTTTAGTGGCGTTTAAAATATTAAATAATAAAATATATTTTTATATATTATGATTTTAAATATTTTATATTAAATGTTATGTAAAATGTTAAGTTTAAATATTTTATATGAGTATATTTTAATAACGAACAAACTTTTTCATATGTTGAGGTATAATACATAGGTAACAAAAAAATATAAAAAAAGATTTCCCTTTGTGGTATAGTAAATTTGGAAATAAAAACTACAAAGGAGAAATCATATATATGATACCACAATAAAGTATTATCGTTAACGTTTTATTAAATATGCAATAAAAAATGGGGTTACAAAAGCTTCAATATGAGTACTTACAAAATACTTGTTATTTACAGAATGTTTTATTCTCAAAATTTGACCAGTTTTATTATAAATATAAAACATTTTTTGACACTTAGTGTTGTCTATTTTTTTAGCAATATTTGATTTTCTCAATTATAAGTATACAAAAAAATATTTCTATAATCACTTATTTTAATACTACGACTATCTTTATTACATCCAAAAGAAATAGTATGGATTTATTTGTTATAGTTTTCTTATGTTTTATAGTATATATATAAATTTGAATAAGTCTAGCAAAAATGAATAATAAATTAACCCAAAAATCACAAACACTAAAAAATATAAAGGCTCTTTATTAAAAATGCCAAAACGAAAAGTTTTGACATAACTATTGACAAAGAACCTTTGAGAGTTGTAGTTTTTATAGTATTATAATTATGCTATAACTTTATTTTTCAAGACTTTTGTTTAAGTTTTTGTTATAGAAAATAATAATAGTAATTTTTTAATATAAAATTATATTTTAGATTTTTATATTATCTATATGTTTTAAATATAAAATTTTATATAATTCATAGGTAGCAAGTACATCTGACATTGCCCTATGTGCAAAAGGGTTAGATATATTAAAATGATTACATAAAAAGGCAAGATTATACTTTTTTAATTCAGGAAATAAATTTCTAGTTGTAGAAACTGTGTCTAAAGCTTTATTTTTAATGTTAAATCCTAAAATTTGGGCATTATTTATTAAAAAACCCATATCAAATTTTGCATTGTGAATAACAAGATTATAATCAGATAAAAAATTAAAAAAATCTTTAAAAATATCTTCTATAAAAGGCTTATCTTTAACCATATCATTTGTAATATTAACTTTTTCCGATATAAAGGGAGGTATAGTAACTTTAGGATTTATGAGTGTTTCAAATTTATCTTCTATTTTATTATTAATAACTTTTATAGCGCCTATTTCTATTATTTTGTTGTTAGTAGGGGATAGACCAGTTGTTTCAAAATCAAGTACTATATAGTCTTTAAAGTTGGGATTTAAGATAGTATCAAATGTAAATTTTTTTTCTTTATTAATTTCAGCTGTTTTAGATTTATTGTATACAAAATAATCTGTATTGTTTAAATCGGATTTTTTTATTAAATGATTTAAAAAGTCTTTATTCATAAATTAAAAGCTTCTAAAAAGCCCTATTACCTTTCCTAAGATTATTATATTATTTGATTTTATTGGTTCATATAAACTATTTTCTGGTTTTAATACAATAGTATTATCTTCTATAAAAAATCTTTTACAAGTTGTTTCATCATCTATTAGTGCTATAACTATATCTCTATTATTAGCAGTAGATTGTTTATTAACTAAAACTAAATCACCATCATATATTCCAGCATTAATCATACTATCTCCAAAAACTTTTAGCATAAACGCATCATTGTTTTTTAAATAGCTAACAGATATAGGGAAATAGCTTTCTATACTTTCTGTGGCAAAAGTGGGTATACCAGCAGATACATTGCCTAATATAGGCACATTTACTAATTCATCATAAGAGTTTTTATAAAAATTTTTTTCTAATATTTCTATATTTCTTGTTTTAGCTTGTTTTCTTCTAATATAGCCTTTTTTTTCTAATGTTTCTAGATGAAGATGAACAGATGATGTAGAAGAAAGACCAGATGCTTGACAGATTTCTCTGATAGATGGAACAACTCCATTTAATTTAACTTGAGATTTAATATAGTTTAAAATAAGTTGTTGTTTTTCTGTTAAGGGTTCCATTTTTCACCTCCATAAAATGTATAATATATAATTATTTTATCATTATTTATCAAAAAGTAAAGTATTTTATTAAAAAAAGTGAAATTAATGAGTTTAATTTAAGTTGATAAATATACATATATTAAGTATTATATATATATACAAATAACTAAGGAGGAAAAAACGTGAAAATAGAATGCAAAAAAATTAATAGAACATTATTAGTTAAGCTATATGGTGAAATAGACCATCATTATACAGAAGATATAAGAGATAAAATAGATAGAGAGTTTTATAAACAAAATTGTCAAAATATAATTTTAAATTTTGAAGACGTAGAATTTATGGATAGTTCGGGTATAGGTATGATTATAGGAAGATATAAAATATCTCAAGAAAAAGATGGTAAGACTTATGCTTTTGGTCTAAAAGATAATGCAAAAAGAATATTTGATATGTCAGGACTTAATAAACTAATAACTTGTTTTAAAACAGAAGAAGAAGCTATAAAAAGCATATAGGAGGATATAAAATGCAGTATGACAACAAAATTAGCATAATATTAGATGCTATTTCTGAAAATGAAGCTTTTGCAAGAGTGAGTGTTTCAGCTTTTGCCACTCAGTTAAACCCAACTTTAGAACAATTAGATGATATAAAAATGGCTATATCAGAGGCCGTTACTAATGCTATAATACACGGATATGATGGTATAGAAAATGGACAAGTATATATAAATTGTAAAATAGCTAAAGATACTTTATACATAGAAATTGAAGATAAGGGAAAAGGTATAGAAAATATACAAAAAGCTATGGAACCACTCTATACGTCAAAGCCTGAGATGGAACGTTCAGGTATGGGATTTACTGTTATGGAAGCTTTTATGGACAATATAAAAGTAATATCAGAGATAGGTAAAGGAACAAAAATATATTTGGAAAAGAAAATAAATAAAAATTAGTGCAAGGAGGTTACCTAATGGATGGTGATATATTAAATTTAATTAAACTTGCACAAAACGGCGATGAAAAAGCCATAGAAACAATAATAGAAACAAATTCTGGACTTATATGGAGTGTTGTAAAAAGATTTTTAAATAGAGGATATGAAGCCGATGACTTATTTCAAATAGGTTCTATTGGACTTTTAAAGTGTATAAAAAAATTTGATATAAACTATGAAGTTAAATTTTCTACATATGCTGTTCCTATGATTATGGGAGAAATAAAAAGATTTTTAAGAGATGATGGATTGATAAAAGTATCAAGACCATTAAAAGAAATAGCAACAAAAGCAAAATATATGAGAGATGTTTTGACTAAAAAAAATAACGAAGAACCTACCATAAATGAACTTGCCATAGCCATAGACGTATCCATAGAAGATTTAGTTTTAGCATTAGATGCAGATAGGGAAGTAGAGTCTTTGTATAGTACAGTTTATCAAAATGACGGCAAAAGTGTGTATTTAATAGATAAATTAGAATTAAAAAATGACAATCAAGATAATATAGTAGATAATATTGTCTTAAAAGACATAATAGATAATTTAGAACCTCGAGAAAAACAAATAATAACTCTTAGATATTTTGAAGATAAAACTCAAAGTCAAGTAGCAAAATTAATAGGGGTATCTCAAGTACAAGTATCTAGAATAGAGAAAAAAGTTTTAACTAAAATAAGAGAAAAATTTGGCTAAAAATATGACTAAATAAAATATATAAGATAAGGTTAATTTTATAATTAAAAAAAGTTATAACTGGTTAATTAGCACATATAATTTAATATATAATGTACAAAGTATACAAAAATGAAAAAATATATTAAACTAATGTTGACTTTTTATTGTTAAACAAGTATATTAAATATATATTAACATTAATTAAAAGTTAATTTTGACTAAGCTAATAGACAACTGAGGTGAATTTTTTGGATAAGTTTTATGAACAGTTTATATCAAAAGATTATGGTACTTTACCTAATGCTATAAACATTGCAAGTAAAGCTATACTATTAATTGGAGTAGCTATTTTTGCTATATTTGGTATTACTGGAATAATTTTAGCTATACCAGCTTTTATAATATTTATATTAATAGAATTTTTTATGTCAAAAAGTTTTTTAGAATATGAATATGAATATTATGATAAAGATATAACAATATCAAAAATTATTGGCAAAAGAAGAAGAAAAATTATTGGTAATATAAATGTTACTAATATTTTAAAAGTTTCTAATATTAATAGTATAGGAAAAGATGAAAAAGTTATAAGGTGTACTATAAAAGGACTAAACCTTAAAGAAATAGTTATTTTTGTTAATGATAAAAATAATAAAAAGGTTGGTTATTTAGTAGGTTTAGATGAAAAACTTCATTCTATACTAAAAAAAGACAACCCGACATTATTTAATTATATTTAAAATTTAAAGAATTTAGCTAACTTATATATTTTAGGAGGAAATAAAGATGGCAGGATTAAAACTTAAAAACGTTGTTAAAAGATATGAAAATGGCTTTGAAGCGGTTAAAGATTTTAATTTAGATATTGAAGATAGAGAGTTTATTGTTTTTGTAGGCCCTTCTGGTTGTGGTAAATCTACAACATTAAGAATGATAGCAGGTCTTGAAGAAATATCTAGTGGTGAATTATACATTGGAGATAGAATTGTTAATGATGTTGCACCTAAAGATAGAAATATTGCTATGGTTTTCCAAAACTATGCGTTATATCCACATATGACAGTTTATGACAATATGGCTTTTGCCCTTAAAATTAGAAAAGTACCTAAAGATGAAATAGAGAAAAAAGTTAAAGCAGCTGCAGCAATATTAGATATTGAGCATCTTTTAGATAGAAAACCAAAAGCACTTTCTGGTGGTCAAAGACAAAGGGTTGCTATGGGTCGTGCTATCGTACGTAGTCCAGAAGTATTCTTAATGGACGAACCTTTATCAAACCTTGATGCTAAGCTTAGAGGTCAAATGCGTATTGAGATTGCTAAACTTTATCACGAACTTAACACAACATTTATTTATGTTACTCACGACCAAACAGAAGCTATGACACTTGGTACTAGAATTGTTGTTATGAAAGATGGAGTTATTCAACAAGTAGATTCTCCAAAAGAAATTTATGAAAATCCACAAAATATCTTCGTTGCTGGTTTCATTGGTATGCCACAAATGAACTTCTTAGATGCTTCTATTGTTGAAAAAAATGGGAAAGTTTTAGTTAGCGTTTTAGGTAAAGATATTGAGTTATCTAGTGAAAAACAAGCTATATTAAAAGAAGATGGATATATTGGTAAAGAAGTTATTTTAGGTATTAGACCTGAAAACATTAGATGTCTTATAAATAATGTTACAGCAGATGGTAACACAGTATTTAAGTCTAAAATAGAAGTTTATGAAAACTTAGGTGCTGAAACATATCTTCACATTGAAGAAAATAAAAAACAAATAATAATTAAAACAGCTACTGTTGATAATGCACCAACAACAGGTGATATAGAATATATGTTTGACTTAAATAAAGTATATCTTTTTGATAAAGATACTGAAAAAACTATATTTAATAAAAAATAATTAATATAATAATTAAATATAAAAAGACAAAGTAAAATTTTACTTTGTCTTTTTAATTTTGTGTACGACTTTTATATACATACATCATAAGCATAAGTATAGAAAAGAATATAAAAACAACAATTGTAGCTTTATAATCTTGTATAGCTATGAGTATAGCTATTGTTGCACTAAATAAGCTAAGACCATATAATATAAAAACTGCTTGTTTATGAGAATATCCGCTGTCTATAAGTCTATGATGAAGATGACCTCTATCGGCGCTCATTAAAGGTTTTCTATTTATAGCACGTCTTATCATAGCAAATAATGTATCTAGTATAGGTAAAGCTACTGCCAAGATAGATATAACAATAGATAAAACAGCATAGCTTTTATACACTCCAATACAAGAAGTTACGGCTAAGACATATCCTAAAAATGTAGAACCAGTATCCCCCATATATATTTCTGCTGGACTAAAGTTTCGTGGTAAAAATCCTAAACAAGAACCGGCCAATATAGCAGTCAAAACAACAGCTAAATTACTTCCAGAAATAATACAAAGTATCATAAGGCATAAAGAGGCTATTGAAGAAACGCCAGCAGCAAGTCCATCTACACCATCTATAAGATTTACTGCATTTATAAGACCAATTATCCATATCATAGTTATTATAGAATTAAAAGGTCTTAAATATTGCCAAAATGGCCACGACATAACGTCAATTCTTGTTCCAGTATATACAACTATAATAGCTACTAATAGTTGAACAACAAATTTAATTTTTGGAGTAAGTTCATAAATATCATCGAATATTCCAAGTATTACAATTAATATACCACCTATTAAAAATCCTAAAAACTGTTTTGTATGAAAATCCTTAACAAAAAATGATAAAATTGCAACAGATGCTATAAACCCTAAAAATATAGCTAGTCCACCTATTCGTGGCATAGGTTCTTTATTTAACCCTCTAGATTTAGGATAGTCAATAGCTTTTACTTTAAAAGCAAATTTTTTTGCAAAAGGAGTCATAAGCATTGACACTGCAAAAGATATTGAAAAAGCAGCTAAATATAATAACCAATTATGCTCCAAAAAAAAACCTCCTTGTAAGCAAAGGCTCTTTTATATAGAGCCTTTAGAATAATTAATTTCAATTAAGCTATGACTTTATTATTCAAGAGAAAAATTATAAACTAGTTTTTGTTTTAATCATATTACAATTTTTAAATTACAATATTCAATTTAAAAAATTGCAAAAATATCGAATAATAATAGGAATAGCTTGTTTATTTTGATACAAAGTACCAAAATAAATTGATTTTTTAGGTATATTTAGAATTCGCTATATAATTTTATAAAGTATGACTTATTATAAAATTATTATTTTGTACCAAAAATTCTATCTCCAGCATCACCAAGTCCCGGTATAATATATCCGTGGTCATTAAGATGGTTATCTAAAGCAGCTGTATATATATCTATATCTGGGTGAGCTTCACTAACTTTTTTTACACCTTCAGGAGAAGCTATTAAGCATAAAAATTTTATATTTTTAAATCCACGTTCTTTTATAAATTGCATAGCAGCAATTGCAGTCCCACCAGTAGCAAGCATAGGGTCTACAAGAAGTATATCTGTATTTGAAGGGTCTGAAGAAGGTAACTTACAATAATATTCAACTGGTAGAAGAGTTTCAGGATCTCTATAAAGACCAATATGTCCAATATTAGCATTAGGTATTAAATTTAAAATACCATCTACCATACCAAGACCAGCTCTTAATATAGGTACAATACCAACTTTTCTATTTAAAACATTACCTTTAGTTTTACAAAGAACAGATTCTACTTCTATTTCTTTTGTTTCTAAATCTTTAGTTGCTTCATAACAAATAAAGCTGGCAATTTCAGAAACAAGTTCTCTAAACTCCTTGTTACCTGTGTTTATATCTCTAAGCATAGTAACTTTACTTTGTACAACAGGGTGTTCTACTATATATAATTTACTCAAAAAAATCACTCCTATTCTTCTATCATATTAATTCTTTTTATATGTCTTTCTTCATTAGAAAAAGGTGTTTCTAAAAAAGTTTTAACTATTTCTAAGGCTAGTCCAACTCCTATAACACGCTCTCCCATAGCTAATATATTAGCATTATTATGTTCTCTAGTAGCTTTTGCAGAAAAAACATCGTGACAAAGAGCAGCACGAATTCCTCTGACTTTATTAGCAGCTATTGAAATACCAATACCAGTACCACAGATTAATATACCTTTATCTAATTTATTATTAGCTACATCTTCTGCCACTTTTTTAGCATAAATAGGGTAGTCTACAGCTTCTGGAGAATATGTACCATAATCTTTAAAAGATATATTATTTTCTTTTAAATACTTTATAATTTCTTCTTTTAGGTGAAAACCACCGTGGTCTGAACCTATACCTATCATACGTTCCTCCAATATTTTATTAAAATTTATTTTAGATATAAGACTATAAATCTCATTAAAACAATCGTTATATGAGTTTATGTCTGTTCCAAAAGGGTCTTTTATATCTAAATCTTTATTTAATACATATTCATATAATGTAAAGACTTTATTATCTTTTATGTTATTGTTTTTATTAAATTGTAATAAAAGATTTTTTTGCTCTTTTTCCATTGTTAATATTAAATCTGCATTTTCAAATTCTGATAAAGTAATGGGTTTGGAATAATGTTCAGATACATTAATATTATTTTTTTCTAAAACAATTTTTGCATTTTCGTTAATAGGCAATCTACTATATACAAAAGTTCCTCTAGATAATATACTTATTTCTTTAGATTTACATAATGATTTAGCTATTGCCTCTGCCATAGGACTACGGCAAGTATTACCAGTACAAATGAATATTATATTTTTCATAAAAATTAACTTTACACCTCTATTATTTTATAGTCAGACGCTTTTTTTAATCTATTCATAACAGCAAGACCTACACCTTCTTCTGAGAATGATTCTATATATATTTTTTGCATATTAAGATTATCACATTCTCTTAAAGTATTAAAAAGATTTTTTGCTATTATTTCTATATTTTTTCTACTACCAATGTTTAAAACATCAAATGAAGAATAGTTATCTATAGTTTCATCAGATGCAATAACAAGAGATTTTATATTATTTATTTTATCGTTTTTTAAAGAGTCTAATATATATGATACAATATTGTCAATATTACCATTTATTATAAAAACATCTCCTAAAGGGGCATAATGTTTATATTTCATACCAGGGGATTTTGGTAATAAATTAACATTAGTTGATAAAATAGAACTATCAATAACAACGTTATCTACAAATTTTTCTAACATTTCTTTTGTTATACTGCCAGGTCTTAAAATAGTAACTTTATTATCTAAAACTTCTACAACTGTGGATTCTATACCAAAGTTACAACTACCACCATCTATAATCATATCTATTTTACCATTTAAGTCTTTATAAACGTGACTTGCAAGAGTAGGGCTTGGTTTTGTAGAAGTATTAGCACTAGGGGCAGCTAATGGAAATCCACATTCTTTTATTAAAGCTAATGCAATATTATTTTTAGGCATTCTTATAGCAACTGTGTCTAATCCACCAGAGGTTGTTTTAGGTATTATAGAGCTTTTTTTTAAAATTATAGTTAAAGTACCAGGCCAAAATTTATCCATTAAAATAAGAGCATTTTTAGGGACACTATCTACAAGAGGGTAAATATCATCTTTTTTTGCTATATGGACTATAAGGGGATTGTCAGATGGGCGTCCTTTTGCTATATATATTTTTTTCACAGCTTCTTCTTTTAAAGCATTTGCACCAAGTCCATATACAGTTTCTGTTGGAAATGCCACTAATCCATCATTTTTTAAAATATTAGCCGCCTTTTTTAAGGCGACTATGTCTAAAAGTGGATTTAAACTGTCAATTTTTTCAAATATTGTATTAGACAAATTAGTTAGCTCCACAACATTTTTTATATTTTTTACCACTTCCACAAGGACAAGGGTCATTTCTTTCTATTTTTGGTTCTCTAATAAATGTAGTAGAGCTTCTTTGTCCTTTGAATAGTGCTTTTAATTGCTCTTCTGTAAATATATTTTTCCATTCAGGTAAATTGTAAAGATGGTCAGCCTTATATTCAACCATTTTTTTATATAAAGTTTCAAAATTAATATTTATACATATTTCACTTTCTTCAGTTAAAGTTTCTAAGTTTATTTTTTCTGGTTGAATGTCATTTATACCATCAATAAATCCAGTAAAGTACTCTGGAGACATATCAAATTTTTCAGCAAGTTTTTTTACAGTGCCTTCAATTTTTTCAACTTTTTCACTTAAAATATATTCATATATTTTTTGTTCTTTTGGCATAAAGTCATTCCAAAATGAGTCATTAATTCTACCATCTTGAGTATATGCTTTTTTAAACCAACTTTCGTATAAATTCATTTTTTATCCTCCTTAAAAATACAACCATAATAATTAGTTAGCTTTAATAAGTATATTTATAAAAGCTTTAGAAATTATATTGAAAACTTTTAAATCTCATATATTTTACAATAAAAATTATAAAATGTCTAGATAAATATATTAAAAATTAATAAATAATAAATATTATACCCTATTTTTACTCATTATACAACATAAAATTTAAAAGTAAAAAGTAGTGTTTAAGAAATAACTATTTTTAATAGTTCATTTATGTTAGAAACAGGATAAATTTTTATACCTTTTATAGATGATACTTCTTTTAAATTATCTTTTGGGATAACAACTGTTTCAAATCCAAGCTTTAAAGCTTCTACAACACGTTTTTCACAAAAAGATACTGCTCTAAGTTCTCCAGATAAGCCAATTTCTCCAAAAATTAGTGTTTTAGAATCAATAGGTTTGTTTTTATAGCTAGATACAATAGAACAAGCCACAGCAGCATCTAAAGCAGGTTCTAATATTTTTATACCACCAGCTAAATTTACATATACATCATATGAACCTAGTTGTAAGCTTAATTTTTTTTCTAAAACAGCAATGAGTAGTATTACACGGTTAAAGTCCATACCAGTTGCCATTCTCCTTGGTATATTAAAAGTAGTATAACTTACTAGAGATTGAACTTCTGCAAGGATTGGTCTTGTACCCTCTATACTGCAAGTTACAGAAGAACCAGTAGCACCAATAGGACGACCAGATAGCATATATTCTGAAGGATTAGTAATTTCTACAAGACCTATTTGACGCATTTCAAAAACACCAATTTCATTAGTTGAACCAAAACGATTTTTAACTGCTCTAAGTATACGATAGCTAGCTAATCTTTCTCCTTCAAAATACAAAACAGTATCAACCATATGCTCCAATATTCTAGGTCCAGCAATAGCACCATCTTTTGTAACGTGACCTACTATAAATATAGATATATTTTCACCTTTACCAATACGCATTATTTTAGCAGTACATTCTCTAACTTGAGTTACACTCCCTGGAGCAGAAGAGAGTTCTTCTAAAAATACCGTCTGTATAGAGTCTATTATAACTAAATCTGGATTAAGTTCTCTTATTGTATTTTCTATTATGTTAAAATTAGTTTCTGATAATAATAAGAGATTTTTAGTAGTAATATTTAGTCTGTTTGCTCTAAGTTTAATTTGTTGTACAGACTCCTCTCCAGATACATATAATATTTTTTTATTAGAATTACCAACAGCTTGGCATATTTGTAAAAGTAGGGTAGATTTACCAATACCAGGATCCCCACCTACTAATGTTAAAGACCCTTGAACAATCCCACCACCTAAAACTCTGTCTAATTCTCCTATTTGAGTTTTTGTTCTTACCTCACTAATAGGGGCTATGCTTTCAAGGTCTAAAGCTTTGCTTGTGGCAGAGATAGTATTGGTTTTAGAGTTAGTTTTTTCAACAATCTCTTCAGAAAATGTTGAAAAATTGTTACAAGATGGGCATCTACCAAGCCATTTGCCAGTTTCATATCCACATTCTTGACATATATACTTTGTTTTAATTTTTGCCATAATAACTCCTTTAATAATTATTTTATTATTACGTTTATATTTCCTGTATCTAACAATATTAAATCGGCTAATTTTTCTTTTTTATCTTTTGGGTCAATAATTTTTATATCGGTTATTTTCTTATCTTTTAATAAATTTGTTGCTATTTCTTTATGAATAAACACATTATACTTTTCTATGTTATTTTTCCATATGGTAAATTTACAACCAGTCTTCCAGTTAGAACAATAAAAGCCTTTGCTATTTTCTAAAATATCTCCATTACATTTAGGACATATACCAAATTTTTCTAAACTTTTGTATTTATCAGATTTTTTATAGTTCTCATCTTCAAATATAACATTTATTTTAGATTTTTTAGCATAGTCTACTAAAAAATTTACATATCTTACTATACTATCCATAAACATTTTTGATTGCATATTACCTTTAGATATAGATGATAGACCTTTTTCCCATTTACCAGTTGTTTCTGGAGATTTTAGCTCTTTTGGTACAACTTCTATAAGTTGAATACCTTTTTTTGTAGGTATAAGAGATTTACCTTTTCTTTCTACATATCCAACTTGTAGTAAACGTTCTATAATAGAGGCTCTGGTGGCAGGTGTACCTAATCCAGATTCTTTTAATTGTTCTTTTAAGTCTTCATTTTCTACAAATCTACCAGCGTTTTCCATAGCAGATAGTAGTGTAGCTTCATTGTATGGACTAGGAGGTTTAGTTTTTTTATTTAAAATTTTAGACTGTTTATTACTAACTTCTTGATTTTTACATACAGTTGGTAAAATATCTTCATCTTTTTTGTCTTTTTCAGTTATAAGATTAAGTTTTGTAAATCCTTCCTGTATTATAGTTGTACCTTTAGTTATAAAAGAATGTTCATCTATTTTTGTTATAATTTTTGTAATGTTATAAATATAGTTAGGATAAAATACAGCTATAAAACGTCTTACTATAAGGTCATAAACATTTTTTTCTTCTTGTGATAATGAAGATAAATTTATAGTAGTTATTGTAGGGATAATAGCGTGATGGTCTGTTATTTTACTATTGTCTATAATACGTTTTGTTATTGGTAAATCATCTAATGATAATACATATCCTAAAAAGGATTTATATTTATCTATAGTGTTAAGTTTATTTAAAATAGGCTTAAGTTTTGGTTTCATATCTTCAGATAAATATCTACTATCTGTTCGAGGATATGTAATAAGTTTTCTCTTTTCATATAAATCTTGAGCGATAGATAAAGTTTTTTGTGCAGAATAAGAAAATTTTTTATTACAGTCTCTTTGCAGCTCTGTAAGGTCATATAAAAGGGGAGGAGGTTGTTTTTTTGTTTCATTTTCTATACTATCAACAACTCCATTTTTATTATTTATATATTTTAAAATATCATTAGCCTTATCTTTTTCAAATATTTTAGTTTCATTGTTTTTATCTATCCAAATAGCTTTATAAATTTGACTATTTTCATCTAAAGTTTTAAATAAAACTTCTATTTCAAAATATTCTCTTATATCAAACTTTTCTATTTCTTTATGTCTTTCTACTAATATAGCTAGAGTAGGGGTTTGAACACGTCCAATTGATAATAGAGTATTAAATTTTAATGTAAAGGCTCTAGAAGCATTTATACCAACTAACCAATCAGCTTCAGACCTACATTTTGCAGAAAAATAGAGATTATCATAATCTTTGCCATCTTTTAAATTATCAAATCCATCTTTTATAGCATCATCAGTCATACTAGATATCCAAAGTCTTTTAAATGGCTTTTTACATTTAGTTATGGTATATATATATCTAAAAATAAGCTCACCTTCACGTCCACTATCGGTTGCACATATAAGCTCTTCTACACTATCCATATTTATAAGTGAGGTTAATATTTTAAGTTGTTCACTAGTGTTTTTTATAGCCTTAATTTTTATTTCATCTGGGATAATAGGTAAAGAATTTATAGTCCATTTTTTTAAATTTTTATCATATTCTTCAGGGTCGCAAAGGGTAACAAGGTGACCAATAGCCCACGATATAATATAAGTATCATTATAAAGATATCCATCACCTTTTTTAGTACATTTTAGGACTTTTGCTATATCTCTTGCCACAGAAGGCTTTTCTGCAATAATTAAAGACTTCATATATTTCTCCTTATATATTTTTCTAAATAAATCATATCTTTTAATAAAACACCATTTTCATAAATAGGTTTATTATAATTATCTAAAAAGAAATTATCTATTTTATCATATATTTTAAAACCACATTTTTCATAAAAGGGTAAAGTTAAAGGACTATCTCCGGTACCAACTATTATTCTCTCACATTTTTTATAATGATTATTAAAGACTAAATTTATTAAAGATTTACCATATCCTTTATTTTGATATTTTTTATATATAGCTAAATTTTTAATTTCATAAGTTTTTTCGTTTATTTTATGTATAACTATACTGCCTATTAAATCATTGTCAAATAACAAAAACATATCACTATTATCAATATATTTATCTATCATTTTTTCTTCTTCATCTGCTAACAATAATAAATCTAAAAAATCTTTTTTATTAATAAAAATTTGTTTAATATACATATTTAATCCTTATAGACTTTGTATAAATTTTTTAATACGAAGTAAGGCTTCTTTTATTTCTTCAATAGAATATGCATAAGAACATCTAATAAAGCCCTCGCCACATTCACCAAAGGCAGTACCGGGAACGACAGCTACCTTTTGTTCATAGACAAGACGTTCACAAAACTCTTGAGAAGATAAACCAGTAGATTTTATAGATGGAAACAGATAAAAAGCTCCAAAAGCCTCAAAACAGTCAAGTCCTATTTCTCTAAAGCCATTTAACATAAATTTTCTTCGCATATTGTATTCTTTACGCATTTTATCAACGCTTGATAAACAAGAAGATAAAGCCTCAAGTCCAGCATATTGGCTCATTGTAGGAGCGCACATTATAATATATTGATGGATTTTTGTCATAGCAGCAATAATATCTTTAGGACCAAGAGCAAAACCTAGACGCCAACCAGTCATAGCAAATGACTTTGAAAAACCATTTAAAACTATTGTTTTTTCATACATACCGTCAAATTGTGCTATTGATTTATGAGTTTTACCTTCATAAGTAAGTTCAGAGTATATTTCATCACTAATGACTAAAATATTTTTATCTTTTAACACATTAGCTATTTTTCTTAAATCTTCTTCTTCCATAATAGCACCAGTAGGGTTATTAGGATAAGATATAATAATAGCTTTTGTTTTATTAGATAATTTTGGCAAAATATCTTCAGGGGTTAGTTTAAAATTGTTTTCTGCTTTAGTATTTATGACAATAGGGATACCACCACACATAACTATACAAGGTTTATAAGAAACAAAAGAAGGCTCTACAACTAGCACTTCATCTTGAGGGCACACAACTGCTCTAAGGGCAAGGTCTATCCCTTCACTAGCACCAACAGTGACTAAAACTTGATTTTTAGCACAGTAATCAACATTTATTGTATTTTTTATATATTTAGATATTTCTTCTCTAAGCTCTATAAGTCCAGCATTAGAGGTATAAGTTGTTTTCCCTTGTTCTAATGTATATATTGCTCTTTCTGTACAGGACCAAGGAGTGTTAAAGTCAGGTTCTCCCACACCAAGAGATATAACTCCTTCAACTTCATTTGCTATATCAAAAAATTTTCTAATACCAGAATAGGGTATATCTTGTATATGTTTTGATACTAAACTCATGGTGTTATAATAATCCTTTCATCATTTGGTGTGTTTTCATCTATAACAACTCCGTGGTCTTTATATTTTTTTAATATAAAGTGAGTAGATATACTAAGTATACAATCTAAAGTAGCTAATTTATTAGAAACAAAAGAAGAAATTTCTTTAATGTTCTTACCCTCTACAACTATTAATAAGTCAAAAGTACCAGACATAAGATATAAAGCTTTAACCTCGTCAAAATGGTATATTCTCTTTGCTATTTTATCAAAGCCTTGTTCTCTTTGAGGAGTTACTTTAACTTCTATTAAAGAGGTTACATAATCTCCTTCTTTGTCTGTTTTGTCCCAATTTATAAGTGTGGGATATCCACAAATTGTTTTATTATTTTCTAATCTTTTGATAGTATCTTCAACATTTTCTTTTGTTGTACCAAGCATATTTGCCATATCTTCAAAAGAAAGTCGACTGTTTTTTTCTAATAATTCTAATATATCATTTTCCATATAATAATCTCCTAAAATTAAGAATTAAATTTTTTTATAAATCCAACACCAATGGCAGTAGCACCAGTATGAGCACCTATTGTTATACCAATGTCAAAAATAGGATAGTCTAAAGAAATATTGTATTTTTCTTTTAATACTTTTTCTAATTCAATTGCTTCATCTTTACAATTTGCGTGTGCTATGGCTATTTGGTATTTATCCAAAGGTTCTTTAATGTATTCGTCAAAAATTCTTAAGACTTCTGAGAGAGATTTCTTTCTACCACGAACTTTAGAGTGAGGCTCTAAAATACCATTATCTAATAATAAAATAGGCTTTATATTTAAAAGACTACTAGCAAGAGCAGAAGCTTTACCTATTCTACCACCTTTTTGTAAATATTCTAATGTATCTATTGTAAATACGATAATACCCTCGTGTTTTAGCTGTTCCATTTTTTCATAAGTTTCTTGTATAGAAAATCCAGCATTTTTCATTTTGCTAGCTTCTACTACTAATAAACCTTGAGCCACAGTAGCTTTTCTAGAATCGATTACAATTATTTTTCTGTCTGGATAATCTTCTAATAAAATGTTAGAAGCATTGACAGCACTTTGATATGAACCACTAAGTTCTGAACATAAAGTAAAACATAATATATCAAGTCCATTATCTAAATGTTTTTTAAAATGATTACAATAGTCATCCATAGACGGAAGAGAAGTCTTTGGAATAATCTTTTCTGAAACCATTTTTTTATAAAAATCATTTATATTTATATCTATATTTTCTTTTAAATAGTTTTCTTTATCAAATGAAACATAAAAAGGAACAACATCTATATTATATTCTTGCTTTAAACTATCTGGTAAATCACAGGAACTATCTGATACAATAACAAAATTTGACATATAAGCCTCCTAATAAATTAAATAATTATAATAACATTTTAAGTATATGTATAGGTTATGTCAATATATATTATAATTTTTAATAGTACAAATTTATTTAATTAAATTTAAAAAATCAAATACAAGATAGTTTTATGTGTTTATTACACTATTTATGGATTATTGTATATAAACCAAAAGAATTTTTACAATATTATAATAAATTTGTAATATTATTGTAATTGTATTATTATTAAAAAAATGCAATAATATATATATTAAATATTAGAAAGGATATAAAAAATGAAAAAAATTACAACTATATTTTTAACATTGATTTTTATTTTTTCATTTACATTTGAAATTTTTGGTGCAACTAATATAAAATTTACATCAACTAATATAAATTTAAAAAAGAATAATATAACTATAACAGGAGAATATCCGGTTATATCAGGTATGTCTAGTGCATCTTTTCAAAAAACAGTAAATAAAAAAATTGATGATATTATTAAAACTAAAACAACATCATATTCACAAAAGACATCAATTAAAGTAGAAGTATCATATGATATTATACAAGATGGTAACATATATTCTATAATGATATATTTTAAAAATTTATACACTAATGAGATAACTGCTTATAGTGTTAATATAAATACAAAAACTAATAAATATGTTACAATAAATAATTACTTAAATGCAAATGGAATAAACTATGCTAATAAAGTAGTATCTAATAAGGCATCTAATATGGGAGTTACTTATAAAAAAGTAACAGAATCTACACCTTTTTATATAAAAAATAATAATGTATATATTGTTTTTGGAGCAGGAGATATTACGTTTGTTCAAAAGGGAAACATAATATTTGAAATACCATATAAAAACTTAAATAACTATAAAGTAAATAAAAATAATTATTATAAAAAATCTGAATATAATGTAAAGATGGTACCATTAAGAGGGGCTTTAGAATATTTTGGATATACAATGAATTGGCAATCTAGTACAAATTCTATTACTGTATTAAAAGATGGAAAGTTTGTATCATACCTTGTTATTGGAGAAAATAGATATTCAGATAAAAATAATAAAGTAATAAGACAACTAGAGTTTGCACCAGAAATAAAAAATGGTAAAACTTATGTTCCTATTTCATATTTTAGTCAAATATTAGAAATGTTATTTGCAGTAGATAGTAATGAAAATATAATTATATCATCTTATATACTGTAATTTTAATTATTATATAAAAATATTAATTAAAATAAAATATATACCGATATATATTATATAGATTTTGTAGAGGTGATATTTTGAATATAGAAAAGATATATACTAATAACATTAATAATATATATAATAAAAACATTGAATTTGAAGAAGGAAACATTATAAAAGGATATATTAAATCTTTAAAAAATAATGTGTATACAATAGATTTAGAAGATAATATATCAATAAATGTTAATAAAGACAAAATAACTGGTCAAGTAGGAGATACGATATATTTTAATGCAGAAAGTAAAAATACATTAAAACAAATAACAGAAGATGATAATTTAAAAGTATCTACGTTAAGTAATGATTATATTTATAAGGATATAAATCCAAAGAATAATATAAATAAATCTCAAAAACAATATAAACTTTTTTTAGATAAAAATACTCAACCTTCTGTACAAGAAAATATATTATATACGTCTAAAATAAAAAACAAATTATCTCATATAGCTAATACTACAAATGAAGAAGATTTAAAAAAATTTGTAAATAGTGGAATAAATCCTAAAAATTTAGATTTATTTACATTTAGTGATTTTTTAAGTATTAGTACAGGTGTAGATGTAGAAGGCAAAGAAAAGTCAGAAGAAAAAACTTTACAAGAATTAAAAGAAGATAAGAAAAAGTCTATGAAAATGGACTTAAATATGAATGGCTTAGATGAAGAAGACTTGTTTAGTTTTGAGGATATTTTATCTAAGGTAGGGTTACCTAGTACAAATAAGAATATAACTACATTAAATAATGTAAAAAATAAGATAGATAGTATTGATAGTATAGATAAAAATACAGCATTAAATATTGTAAAAAAAGGCAATAATATTACTGTAGAAGATCTATATACAGCAAAGCATACTAGTTTTTCAAATAAAGAAAATGTAGATATAAATAACATTGAAAACTTAGATGAACAAATAGAAGATATATTAAAGCAAAATAATATTCAAGTTACAGAAGAAAACATAAATATTGCAAAAGACTTTATAAAAAATGAAATAGATATATCTTCTCAAAATATTGAAAATTATAAAAAGTTACAAAATATAAAAGATGAAATAAATATAGATAATATTTTAGAAAAAAGTGCTAAAAATATTTTAAAAAATGAAAATGTATTAAACGTTAATATATTTAACACTAAAAATATAGAAAAAGAATATAACAATTATAAAAATATATTACCTAATGTATTACCAGAGCATATACAAAGTTTAATTGATAATAAAATACAAGTTAATCTTAAAAATATAGTATCAAATTATGAAAATATTAATATAGAAAATATTAATCCTACTCCAGAGGCTATATCAGAAAGATTAAATCTTGCTAAAATACAAATGAAACTAACAACACAGGCTATGTATGACCTTTATGATAAAGACATTAATATAGACACAAGGCCATTAAAAGAAGTTATAAATAAGCTTGAATATATTGAACAAGAAAATTATAAAAAAAGTTTAGAAATTGTTAAAGCCCCTGTTAGTAAAGAAAATATAAATATAGTTAAAAACGTATTCGATACTATACAAAATATATATCCTAATGTAGTTTATAATACATTTAAAGATATAGTCGATAAAAAAGTAGATTTCTCTTTAACAGGAATTAATAATAGTTTAAAAGCTAAAAATATTATATCAGACTTTGAAACGTTTAAAACTATGCCTAATAAATCTTTTGGTGATAGTATAAACAAACTTACAGATGATTTTAAAGAATTACTTGTTAAAAATGGATTTGAGCCTAATGAAAATAATATAAAAGCACTTAAAATATTATCATTAAATAATATGGACTTTACAGAAGAAAATATTTTAAATGTTAAGTTAATAGATAGTAAAATAGAGTATGTTGCAAACAAATTACATCCATTAACAGTTAGCAAAATGTTAAAAGAATCCTTTAACCCTATGAATAAAAATATAAATGATATTATAGAATATATAGACAATAATAGCTTTGGACAAACATCTAGAGAAAAAATTGCTGAACAAATATTAGATATAGATAAAGAAAATAAACTATCAAAAGAAGAAAGAGATGCAATAGTATCCGTTTATAGAATGTTAAATATTGTACAAAAAGGTGATAGTGTAGCTATTGGAAATTTATTAAAAACAGATAAAAATATTACTTTATCCAATCTTTTACAATCTTCTAAAATATATGAAAAAAATAGAAAAAATATGCATTTTGATAAAACAGTAGACCAAAATACAGGAGAAAGTGAATTAACTATACCAGAGGCCAATATAACAAAATCTATAAATTATGGAATAGAAAAAGCAAATGAAAATTATAATAGATTTATTTTAGGTCAAATATTAAATTATGCAAATCCAGATAAAATAAATGACTTTAAAGATACTAATATAAGCATAGAAAATCTATTATCTAAACTAAAAGAAGAAAATAAACATACTATATCTAAAGACACAAAGCAAGAGATGATTACATCTATAAATAATTTAGAAAATATAGATTCAGATACTATAAACTATCTTATAAAAAATAACATTCCTATAACACTTAATAATATTCAAGTGATGGAGGGAATAATTAAAGAAAATATTAAACCAAGTAAAAATATAGATGATTTTAAAAAGGAAACTGAAAAAAGAAATATATCTTTTGGTAATGATATTATAGATACAGAAGATAATAAAAATTTAACAAAAGAAGAAGCATTAAACACAATAGAAAATTTACAACAAGAAAATGAACAAGTATTTGATGATATAATAAATTTAGATGATTTAGATGATATAAAATATATGATTTTAAAAAATAAAAAAGTATCATCTAGCCTTAACTTTTTAAAGGATAATAATAATATTAAAAATGGTTTATATACAGTACCTATTAAACTGTCTAATGGCAAAATAACAGACCTTAATATGTACATATTAAATGATACTGCTTTAAACGATAAAAACTTAAATTTATATTTTAATTTTGAAAATTTAGATAATAATATTATAGAGGCATATGTTAAAGTGTCTAATAATGGAACTTTAGCAGATATTTCATCTAAAAATAATAAAAATATAAACCAGTATGAAAAAGATATTTTAAATATTTTAGAAAAATTTAAAATATACCCAGATAATATTACTTATAGTACAGATAATGAGAAAGATTTATTTAAGCAAGATAGTATTATAGATATTCAAGAAAAGTTTAAAAATATGGATAGTAAATTTAATCAAGTTATTTAGAGTAGTCAATTTTTGATAATTTAACTAATAAAAGGCTGTGGATTTCCACAGCCTAGTTATAATAAAAAATTATTTTTTAAGTTGTTCTATAAGTTCTCTAACGTCTATTTCACAGCAACCACAACCAGTGCTACAATTTGTTTTAGCTTGAACAGCTTCAAAAGTAGTAGCTCCAGCTTTTACTGCATCTTCAATAGCGCCAGCAGTAACATTAAAACATCTACAAATAACTTTATTTCTATCCATTAGGACACCTCCAAAAAAATAATTAAAGCTTTATATTTATATTATACACAAAAAAATTTAATAGTCAAGTAAATAATAATTATTATTAACTAAATATTATTAAAAAGGAGAGAAATTTTGATAAAAGGAAAAAATTTTAATGAATTTAAACAATATAATTTTTTATATATAAAAAATATTTTAGATGGAATAGAAAATTTTAAACATATATGTTTTTATGGAGAATATGAAAGTTATGTAAATTTTATAAAATTTATTATAAAAGATAATAAATTAACTTTTTTTGACTTTTATTTTTCTAAACTTAAAGAAAGTGAAAAACAAGTCTTTTATAATTTTAGTAATTATGATAATATAATAAATAAATTTAATATTAATCAAGAAGAAATATACTTTAGTGTAAATGACATAGACGATGAAATATTAGATTTTATAATAGAAATATCATTTAAAGAAATACTATTTACTACATTTTATTTTAAAGAACCATCTATGACCTTATGGACTAATTATAATAGTCAATTTGTTTTATTTTTTGAACAAGATAAATTTATACAAAAATATAAAGAGATAGCACAAAGTTTAAACTTAAAAATTTTATTTGAAAAGTATTAAAGGAGAATATATGAAAAACTACAAAGTTATTGTATCTTATGATGGAACAAAATATAGTGGGTGGCAAAAACAAGGTAACACTAATAATACTATACAAGGAAAACTTGAAAGTATACTATCTAAATTAGTAAATGAAAAAGTTGAAGTTTTTGGGTCAGGAAGAACAGACGCTGGAGCACACGCTAAATATCAAGTGGCAAATTTTAAAATAGATACAGATAAAACTAAAGAAGAAATTTTAGAATATATAAATAATTATTTACCAAATGACATAGCTATAAATAGTATAGAAGAAGTTGATATGAGATTTCATAGTAGACTAAATGCAAAGACTAAAACATATTTATATAGAATAAACATTAGTGGAATATCTAATGTGTTTGAAAAAAACTTTGTATTTAATACAAAAGCTAATGTTAACTTAGAAAAGATGAGAGAAGCTAGTAAGTTATTTATTGGAGAAAATGATTTTTTACCATTTTGTAGTACAAAAAAATCTAAAAAATCTACTATTAGAAAAATATATAATATAGATATATTAGAAGAAAATGGAGAAATAAAAATATATATAAAAGGAAATGGATTTTTATATAATATGGTCAGAATAATAGTGGGAACACTATTTGAAATTGGACAAGGCAAAAGAGAAAATAATATAAAAGAAATTTTTGAAAGTCAAGAAAGAGCTAATGCTGGTACAACAATGCCATCTTGTGGCTTATGTCTTATAGATGTAGAATATTAGTATATAAAGGAGTGTTTTTATGTTAAATTTTGAATTTTATAATCCTGCTCGAATAGTTTTTGGTAAGGGTACAGAAGAAAGTGTAGGAGAAAGAACAGCTAATTTTGGTAAAAATGTACTTTTACACTATGGTGGTGGGTCTATAAAGAAAAATGGAATTTATGACAAAGTGTTAAAATCTTTAAAAGAACAAAATCTAAATATAATTGAACTAGATGGGGTTAAGCCAAACCCTCGACTTTCTCTTGTAAGAAAGGGAATAGAAATTTGTAAAAAAGAAAATATAGATTTTATATTAGCGGTAGGTGGAGGAAGTGTTATAGACTCTGCTAAGGCTATTGCAATAGGTGCTAAATATGACAAAGATGTATGGGACTTTTTTATAAGTAGTAATATGGCACAAGAAGCTATACCAATTGGCGTAGTTTTAACTATACCAGCGGCAGGTTCAGAAAGTTCGTCTAGTTGTGTCATAACAAATGATGAAGATAATAATTATAAAAGAGGAACACAATCTTTAGCATATATACCAAAATTTGCAATATTAAATCCGGAGACTTGTTATTCATTGCCAAAATATCAAATAGCTTGTGGTTGTTCGGATATATTAGCACATTTAATAGAAAGATACTTTACTGAAGTGGAAAATGTTGAACTTAGTGATAGACTTATAGAAGGTGCTGTCAAAACAATTTTAAATAATGCACCAATAGCTTATAAAGATAACACTAATTATGATGCGTGGGCAGAGATAATGTGGACTGGTACTATTGCACATAATAATCTTCTTAATATGGGGAGAATAGGTGATTGGGCTAGCCATCAAATAGAACACGAACTAAGTGCATTATATGACTTAACTCACGGAGCAGGGCTTGCTATTGTTATACCAGCGTGGATGAAATATGTATATAAACATAATATTGATAAATTTTATCAATTTGCAACAAGAATATTTCATATAATAGACGAAGATAAAGAAAAGGCAGTATTAAAAATGATAGAAACACTGGAAAAATGGTATTGTGACTTAGATTTACCTATTAAATTATCACAGGTTAATATTGAGCCTATTAAATTTGAAGAAATGGCAGAAAGAGCACTTTTACATAGAGGTACAATAGGTAACTTTAAAAAGCTTGTAAAAGAAGATATAGTTAAAATATATAATCTTTGTATGTAAATAAATGTAAACTAGCACTAATTATATTTTTATTGCATATAATTTTTATTATATAAAATAGGAGGAATATTTTATGCAATATAGCGTAAAAGATTTTTTAAACATTAAAAATACAATTAGTGCTAAAAATAATATTTATAGTATGAGAATTGAACAAGATATGGGGCAAAATAATGAAAATATGCCTAATGAAAATAATATGCCTACTACACAACCTAATATTAATGATCAAGAAGAAATAGGATATATTAGAGAACGCGAAATGGAACTTATGAGAAAGTCATATTCTGAAATAAATACATTTTTATATCCTTTTGTTTTAGAAGTTTTAGATGAATTTGAATTTATAGGTAGTCCTATTTATGGTATTAACGGTATAGACAGAGAAACTATATCTCAAATGGTAGATAGAGTTATTGATTTAGCTGAAGAAAGCTTAGACCAAGTTGGCGAGGCTAAAAATGAAAGAACTGGAAATTATCTTAGATGATAAAATCATAATAGGACTTAATTTATTATTATATAAAATAGTTTGAAAAAATTTTATAAAATTGAAAAAAATGTTAAAGTGTCAAACATAGGTTACACTTAAAAGATTTTTTAACAAAGATAAGAATAAGTATAAAATAATACTATCTTATCTTTGTTTTTTATGATAATATAGTAAATTTATATATAATTAAAATACACCTAAATACTGTTCTACTACTTGATTAGGTGATTTAAACCCTAAACAAGTTTTTATATAATTGTTTGATTTAACTTGATATTTAGCTAATTGTTTTCGTCCATCTTCTAAATTAAACATTTTTAAATTTTTATAAAATCTCTCACTATCTTGTCTATGTTGGCGTTTTACCTTTCCATTATGTCTTGGTGTAGCTATTCTTGTTTTTGTATATTTTATATCTAATTTTCTTAATATCATTTCAAACATTGTTTCTCACGATTCTTTTCTTTGAAGATTAGTAAATTTAACTCCATTATCTGTTTGTATCTCTCTTATTATAAATGGGGCTTTTTTTATTAATTCTAATATAAATAAGTAAGATGTATAAGTAGATTTTTCTTCATATATTTGCCTATAACACCATCT
>CALWOZ010000002.1 GCA_944383305.1 uncultured Clostridia bacterium
CTAGACCCAGAAACAGCTTGGGAAATAATGGAACTTTTAAAAGAAATAAATGCTAGAGGAACAACAGTTGTTATAGCTACTCACGCAAGAGATATTGTTGATGAAATGAAAAAAAGAGTTATAACTCTCCAAAAAGGCGTAATATTAAGTGACAAAGAGGGAGGATATGACTATGAAGATTAGAAGTGCTAAATATCATTTAAAACAAGGGGCTAAAAGCATTACAAAAAATGGATTAATGTCAGTAGCTTCAATAGCATCTGTTGCAGCTTGTGGATTTATACTTATAATATCGTTATGTATAGCCATAAACTTAGATAGAGCCTTAGAGAAAGTAGAAGAAAGTATAGGAATTTCTTTATATCTTGGAGATGGTGTTACAGATGAAGAAATACAAGGACTTTTTGAAAAATTACAGAACATACCGAATGTTACAGCAGTAGACTATATGTCTAAACAAGATGCTCTTGATTGGGCAAAAAACGAATGGCAAGATGAACAAGACATTTTAGCAGGTTTAGAAGAGGACAATCCTTTTCCACGGTCATTTGAGTTATCTATAAATGGAGCTAAAAATCAAAAACAAGTTATAAAAGATGTAACAAATTTACAACAAGAATTTGAAATTCAACTTGTAGAAAGTAGAAGACAAGAACAAGAAGAGATAAAAGATATTATAGAAAATCCTTTATCACAAGAAACAACAATTAGCCAAGCAGAACAATCAACTCAAGCAACAACAGCTAATCAACCAGAACAGTCAACACAAACAACAGCAGCTAATCAAGCACAACAGTCAACACAAGCTAGTGATAATGATAAAGAAAGCCAAAGTGAAGAAACTAGTATTAATATAGGTGATAAAGATTATGAATATATTGGTATTGAAAAAATAAGACATTCTCAAAAGGAATCGGACATACTTTTAGCAGTTAACAATACTGTTAGAATAGCCAGTATTATTATTATATTAATTTTAGCTATTATTTCAGTAACAATTATTGTTAATACAATAAAACTTACAGTTTATGTCAGAAAAACAGAAATAAATATTATGAAATATGTTGGTGCTACAGATTGGTTTATAAGATGGCCTTTTGTTATAGAAGGTATAATAATAGGAATTATAGGTTCTATTATACCTATTATTATATGTATATTTGGATATAGTAAAGTTACTTCATTAATGTATGAAAAAATGTCATTTATTAGAAATTATGTAGAATTTAAAGATACATTATCAATGTTTTTAGCTATAGCACCTGTTACAGTGGTATTAGGGATATTACTTGGTGTAATAGGTTCTGTAAATTCAATTAAAAAACACTTAAATGTGTAATATAGGAGGAAATTAAATGAAAAAGTATTTAACCCTATTTTTGATAACTACAATATTTGTATTTTCTCTTAGTAGTAGTGTTTATTCTAAAAGTGTTAGTGAACTTAACCAAGAAAAAACTGAAATAAAAAATAAAATAGATTCTTCTAAAGAAAGCTTGGAAGAATCAAAAGAAGAAAAAAGTGCTATATTAAAAGAAGTAGAAGCTTTAGACGCTAATTTAGAAAAAATAGAAACAGAACTTAAAACCCTACAAGATAAGCTACAAAAAACAAAAGAAAGCCTTGCAAAATCTGAAGAAGAACTAAAAGAGGCAACAGAAAAAAAAGAAAAACAATACGAAAGTCTTAAAGAACGTATTAGAGTTATGTATGAATACGGAGATAGTGGATATATAGAAATACTTTTAGATTCAAAAGGTTTTACAGACTTTTTTAAAAGAATAGAATACATAGGATATATTATGGAGTATGACAATGAACTTTTTGAAAGATACAAAGAAACAGAAGAGTTTATTTCACTAAAAGTGGAGCAAATAAAAGTTGAAAAAGAAAATATAGAAGTACTTACAAGTCAAACAGAGGCTAAAAAGCAAGAAATAGAAAAAAGTATAGCTTCTAAACAACAAATGGTGGCTAATTTAAGCAAGCAACAAGCTACATTAGAACAACAAATAAAAGACCTTGAAAAAGAAAGTCAGAAAATAACAAATCTTATAAATCAAGCTAATGTTAAATCAACAGGAGCTAGTACAAACAAAGTTTATCCAGGAACAGGTGGACAATTAGCTCATCCAGTACCACAATATGCAGGAAGACCTTATAATGATGTATATGGATATAGAAGTAATCCTATTAGTGGTAAAAGAGAATTACATTCTGGACTTGACTTAAAAGCTACATATGGTACAGATATTGTTGCTGCAGAAAGTGGTACAGTTATATATTCAGGTAATAGAGGTGGATATGGAAAAACAGTTATTATAGACCACGGTGGAGGAATGACTACTCTATATGGACATAATTCTCAATTAGTAGTAAGTACAGGACAACAAGTAACAAGAGGTCAAGTTATTGCTAAAGCAGGTTCAACTGGTTATTCAACTGGTGTACACGCTCATTTTGAAGTAAGAATAAATGGTAAAACTACTGACCCAGCACCGTATTTACAATAACAAACCTAGAAGGAGGGGTAATATGGATAAAGAAAATAATATTAAATATAAAAAACAAGAAAGAAAAAATTCAATTATAACAATAACAATATTAGTATGTATAGCTTTAATAGCTTTGACTGGAATTTCATATCAAGTAGCTTTAAATAGTGCTAAAGTAGGGTATGTTTCTTTACAACCAATAAATGTTACCCTTTCTTCAGAACAAAATAATAAGCTTTCTGTAAAAATAACGTTAAGTGGAAAAAGTAAAAATCTAAATAAATTAAATATGGAAGCAGTTCAATTATTGGCAAAAGAAACAATAACTAAATTAGATTATGATAGTATTGTTAGTGAAGATGGCAATGAGTACATAAAAAATGTAGTTTTAACAGCTCTTAGACAAGAGTTTGGTGACGATATAGAACAAGTAAATTTAGATAGTCTTTTGACAGATGTTACTATAAATGATTCTAATAAAGAAGATGATAATGATAATCCTTATAATATTCAAGACTATTTAAAAGGATTTAGTTGGACTAAAAAAGAATAATCTTTATTGGAGAAAAAAATGATTGAAAAAATATTAAATATACTAAAAAATAATAAAGAATTTGTATCTGGTGAAAATATAGCTAAAAGTCTTAATGTTAGTCGTGCTGCTATATGGAAAAATATATCAAAGCTTAAAAATATGGGATATAATATAGTTTCAGTTACCAATAAAGGATATTTATTATTAGAAGAAGAACTATTGTTTAATAAATTAGAAATAGAAAAAGAAATAGATACATTTGTTTTGGGAAAAAAGGTATATTTTTTTGATGAAATAACCTCAACAAATGAATATGCTAAAAAATTGGCTAATGATAATGCTAATGAAGGAACAATAGTTATATCTGATAGTCAGACTAATGGTAAAGGAAGACTTGATAAAAATTGGGTAAGTAATAAAGGTGATGGAATTTTTTTGTCATTAATATTAAAGCCTAATATAGAATTATTTAGTGTTACACAAATAACTTTGTTAGCAGGAATATGTGTTTGTAATACTATAAAAATGTGTACAAATCTTGATGCTAAAATAAAATGGCCTAATGATATTATTATTAATAATAAAAAAGTTTGTGGCATATTGACAGAGGTAAGTGCTCAAATAGATAAAGTTTCACATATTATATTAGGCATAGGCATAAATGTTAATAATGAAAGCTTTGATGAAAGCATAAAAAATAAAGCTACATCTATATTTTTAGAAACAGGTAATAAGTTAGAAAGACAAAAAATAATTGGACATTTTTTAAAAGAATTTGAAAGTAAATATTTTAAATACAAACAAGAAAAGAATTTTTTAACATTTTTAGATGAATATAAAAATCTTTGTGTTAATATAGGCAAAGAAGTAAAAGTCATATACTGTGATAAAGAAATTACAGGTGTAGTATTAGATATATCTCCTTTAGGAGAGATTATATTAAAAACTAAAAAAGAAACATTAAAAATAGTTTCAGGTGAAGTTTCTTTAAGAAATGCTAATGGAGAATATATTTAAGGAGTGGTTATTTGAAAAAACATATTTTATTTGCAACCTCTAGTTATAACCAAAAGTATTATTTTAATCCTATAACAGAAAGTTTACCTATTGATATAAAAAATTCTATAAAGCAAATAGGAATTTATTTTGTAAATAAGGTAAATGGTATATTTACTTTAGGATTTTATGATGATGGAAGCCTTTTTATAGACTATAGCTTTTTAGAAGATGACTTTTTGTGTGATGAGATAGGAGCTAAATTAGAGATAGAAAAAATAAAAAGAGAAAATAAAGACCTTATATCTTCTTTGACTTTATGGTACAAAGTATTTAATAAGACTGATGCATAAAAGAATGGAGTTATTAGATGAAAATAGGAGATTTTAAACCACAAAATAATGTTTTTTTAGCACCTATGGCAGGTGTTACAGATGTTGTTTTTAGAACAATATGTAAAGAACAAGGATGTGGACTTACATATTCTGAAATGGTTAGCGCTAAAGGGATTATGTATGATAATGATAATACTAAAAAATTATTAGAAATAAATAAAAAAGAAGGAAAAGTAGCAGTACAACTTTTTGGCTCAGACCCTAATGTTTTAGCAGATATGGCTAAAAAGTTAGACGATAATGATAATATAGGTTTTTTTGATATTAATATGGGCTGTCCAGCACCTAAAATTGTAAAAAATGGTGATGGCTCAGCACTTATGAAAAATCCAAAACTTATAGGTGAGATAGTTAAAGCAGTTTCTTCAAGTACTAAAAAGCCACTTACTATAAAAATAAGAAAAGGATTTGACGATGATAGCATAAACGCACTAGAAATAGCTAAAATTGCAGAAGAAAATGGTGCTTCAGGTATTGCTATACACGGAAGAACAAGAGAACAATTTTATTCTGGAAAAGCAGACTGGGATATAATAAAGAAAATTAAAGAAAATGTAAACATTTTTGTTATAGGTAATGGTGATATAACCTCACCTGAAAAAGCTAAAGAAATGTTAGATTATACAGGGTGCGATGCTATAATGATAGGTAGATCAGCACAAGGTAATCCGTGGATATTTAAAAGAGTTGTTCATTATCTTGAAACAGGTGAAATTTTAGAAAAACCATCTATAAATGAAAAAATAGACGTAGCCATAAATCACTTACATATGCTTGTAGAGTATAAAGGTGAATATATAGGCATAAGAGAAATGAGAAAACATTTAGGGTGGTATATTAAGGGTATGCCAAAAAGCTCAGAAATGAGAGTTATAATAAATGGTATAGAAGATTCTAAAAAAATGGAAGAATTATTATTAAGTATGAAACAATAATAAAAAAGGCTATGTATATTAAATAATACATAGCCTTTCGAAAAGATGAAAATTCATCTTTTCGAGATTGAAGAAAAGTAAAAAAGCTGATTTTTTCGCGCAAGGGCTAAAGCCCCTAAAAATCTAGCTTTTTACACAATCCGAGGCAAAGCCCCGTCTTGTGATTAAAATTTTTAAATGCGTTTTATTAAAAATGTAAAACTAATATAAAGACTACTATCTATTTTGTCTACAATCTAAAAGGCTATGTATTTTAAACAATACATAGCCTTTTTTGTGAAATTAATTTTTATAATTTTATAAATTAATTTCACAATATTTATTTATATCTTCTATTATTAAATTTAAGCTAGATAACCAAAAATCTTTAGTTTTTAAGTCTACACCTATAAATTTACCTACTTCATATAAGCTACACTTACCAGTTATACTAAGCATATCATCATATTTTTTAATAAAGTTTTCTTTATCTTTTAAATATAATGAGAATAAACCTTTTGAAAATAAAACGCCATAAGCATATGGGAAATTGTAATAATTTGCGTTAGCATTATAATAGTGTGTTTTACATATCCACATATATTTATGTAAGAAATTATGGTCAAGTCCATTGCCATATGCTTGTTTTTGAGCATTTTCCATTATATCACAAAGTTCATCTTTAGATACAAAACCATTATTACGTCTTTTAAATACTTCATCTTCAAATAAAAATCTACTATATATATCCACTATACATTGTAATGTACCAGATAAGTCGTTTTCAAGAATAGCAAGTTTTTCATCTTCATCAGAGGTACTTTCTAAAGCAGATTTAACCAATATATGTTCACAAAATGTAGAAGCAGTTTCAGCAATAGGCATAGAATAATGTGTATTTACGTCTTTTTCATTGTTTAAACAAAGATTGTGATAGCCGTGACCTAATTCGTGACCTAATGTAAATATGTTATCTAATGAACCAGAAAAGTTTAATAAAATACGACTTTCTTTTATATGTTGGATACTGTAACAAAAAGCACCTCCAACTTTACCTTTTTTAGAATATACATCTATCCAGTTATTATCAAATGCTTTTTTGGCAAAGTCACCTAATTTTTGGCTAAATTTTGAAAAATTATCATATACAAACTGTTTTGCCTCATCATAAGTATATTTTTTAGTATTATTAGATATTGGAGCAAATAAATCATAAAAAGGTAAACCATTTTTATGTCCTAAAAGTTCAGCTTTTTTAATAAAATATTTTTGTAGCTTTGGTAGGCTTTCTTTTATAGCAGAAAACATAGCTTCAAATACTTCTTTATCAAGCCTAGAATCTTTTAATGTCATCTCTAAAGGAGAGCTATATCCTCTCATATTACAAGTTTCTATAACTTCCCCTTTAATACCATTAATAGAAAAAGAAGCAGGTATATCAATTTTTTCATAAGATTTAAGTTCTGAATAATAAGCTTCTTTTCTAACCTCTTTATCTTTATCATAAGCTAAGTTTCTTATTTCAGGTAGGGTTAAAACACTATTATTATATTCTACAGCTAAAGTAGAGGTTATTTGTTGCCATTGTTTTGTCCACATACTAGAGCCATTTAAAGACATTTTAGATATAATATATTCCTTATCATTATCTAAAAGTTTATCAGCTTTGTCTTTTGCCTCTTTTAATATAAAAGAGTATTCTTTTAATACGTCAGAAGAGTTTATTATATTATCTAAATTATTTACGTCTTTTAAAAATAATGTAACATAATTTTTAATTTGTTTAACGTCTACTACTATTTTTTCAATTTTAGAAGATAAATTTAAAAGTTTTGAGTTAGTTGTATCTACTTTTAGATTAAGATATACATATGCTATAAGACTATCAAAAACACTTAAATCATTTAATTTTTGTAAATATATTTCTAACTTTTCTTTTGCATTTTGAGCACTATTAAAGTTATCATTGCACCATTTTGAAAAATCTTTAACTACTTTTTCAAAATTTTCTAAATCATTTAAAAATTTGTCACTTTCATAGCTTATATACAAATTATCTAAATTCCAATTAGTATCCATAACCATCTTCCTTTCTTATAAAAAATTAAAATTTACTAAAAAATAAAATCATAGTTTAATTATAAACAACTATTTATAAAATATTACCATATACACTAAATATAGTCAAATTCAAATAATAAATTTTTGATACTTTGTATTAATAAAATATTTGATATGATACATTTTATATGTTAATATAATTAATTATGGAGGTATGACTATGAATAATGATGAAATATTAAAAATATTAAAAGAGTTTTTAAATATAGAAGATATAAATATAGACAAAATACCTAATATAGATTTATATGTAGACCAAGTTACAACATTTATAGAAGATAGTTTAAAAAACTATAAACGTAATGAAGAACAAAAGATAATCACTAAAACAATGATAAATAATTATACAAAAGATAAAATATTATCTCCACCAACAAAGAAAAAATATAATAAAAAACATATAATATCACTAATTTTAATATATTATTTAAAATCTATAATATCTATAAATGATATAGGGCTAATATTAAAAAATGCTGAAGAAAATATAGAAGAGATATATGATAAATTAATACAGTATAAAAAAGTATCTAATGATTTATTTTATAGCAATATAGAAAAGCTTTTAGAAGACATAAACAATGAAGAAAATAAAGATATAGCATTAATACTATTTTTAATAAATATTATTAATGAAGCTAACCAAAGAAAGATTTTAGCAGAAAAAATTATAGATTTATATTTTAAAAAATAGCTTAATTTATTAAAAATTAAAGCTTGTATATTTTTTACCTTATATATATAATAAAATATATAAGTATGTATATTATGGAGGAGATAATATGGATTATAAAAATATATATAATGAATGGATAAATGACGACTATTTTGATAATGACACTAGAAAAGAACTATTAAGCATAAAAGATAATGACAAAGAAATAGAAGATAGATTTTATAAAGATTTAGAATTTGGTACAGGTGGCTTAAGAGGTATTATAGGTGCTGGTACAAATCGTATTAATATATATACTGTAAGTAAAGCTACACAAGGACTTGCAAATTATATATTAGACCAAAAAGAATATAGTAAAGAAAAGGGCGTAGCTATTGGATATGACTCTAGATTTATGAGTAAGGAGTTTGCCCAGATAACAGCTCTTGTATTAAATGGAAATGGTATAAAAACATATCTTTTTGACGAATTAAGACCAACCCCAATGGTTTCTTTTGCTATAAGAGAGCTTAATTGTATAGCAGGGGTAGTTATTACAGCAAGTCATAATCCACCAGAATATAACGGATATAAAATATACGGAGAAGATGGTGGACAAGTGCCTTTCCCTAAAGATACTGAAATAATAACTTATGTTAATAACGTAAAGGACTTTAAGACTATTAAAAAATTGGAAAAAGAGCAGGCTATAAAAGATGGATTATTTAATATTATAGGTAAAGAAATCGATGAAAAATATGATGAAAATGTATTAAAACAGTTGGTAAATAAAGAGGTCATAGAAAAAGCTAGTGATAATTTAAAAATAGTTTATACTCCTATACACGGAACAGGGAATAAGCCAGTTAGACGTATATTAGAAAAAGCAGGATTTAAAAATGTAAATATAGTTAAGGAACAAGAACAACCAGATAGTAAATTTAGTACAGTAGACTATCCAAATCCAGAAGACCCAAACGCCTTTAAATTAGCCCTTAAACTTGCAGATGAAATAGATGCAGATATAATTGTAGGGACAGATCCAGATGCAGATAGAGTTGGAACAATAGTAAAAAACAATAAAGGTGAATATGTAATATTAACAGGGAATATGATGGGAGTATTATTAACTGACTATATTTTAAGTCAAAGAAAGTTAAAAGGCACACTATCTAACAAAGGCGCTATAATATCTACTGTTGTATCCTCTAATATGACAGAAAAAATAGCTAAATCCTATAATGTAGATTATTTTAATGTTTTAACAGGGTTTAAATTTATCGGAGAAAAAATAAAACAATTTGAACAAACAAAATCTAATGAATATATATTCGGATTTGAAGAAAGCTATGGCTGTCTAGCAGGAACATATGCTAGAGATAAAGATGCAGTAGTTGCTACTATGCTTATATGTGAACTTGCAGCTTTTTATAAAAACCAAGGAATAACTTTATATGAAGGCTTACAAGAAATTTATAAAAAATATGGATACTTTAAAGAAGATATAAAATCTATTACATTAAAAGGGATAGATGGTCTTAAAGATATGGATAAGATAATGACATATTTAAGAACATCTACACCAACAAATGTTAATGAAAAACAGGTTATAGAGATAAGAGATTATAAATCAGGTGAAATAAAAGATTTAGTGGGTAATAAAGTATCAGATACAAATTTACCAAAATCTAACGTATTATATTTTAGTTTAAGTGATAAATCTTGGTTTTGCGTTAGACCTTCTGGAACAGAGCCAAAAATAAAAATATATTTTGGTGTAGAAGAAAATTCGGAAAATGACGCAGATAATAAACTTAAAAGTTTAATAAACAATGTTATGAACCTTATAGAAAATATTTTAAAATAGGTTTATTATTACAATTAAGCTATGACTTTATTGTTTGAGATAAAATTTATAAATGGGTTTTTGTTTTGAATTTTATCGAAGAAGAATAATAGGAATAGCTGTTTTTTAATATTTAAATTAGCTGTTACTATGTATTAGAATAATAGTAGTAGCTTTTTATAATTTAAAATTTATTGTATTATAAAGTACGTATAAAATTTTATAATAATATGTCAAAAAGTTTGATAACTATTAAAAAATATGATATATTAAAAGATAATAGTTATATTAGTAAAATAATAAAAGATTTTGTCTTAAAAATTTATACACAAAGTGTTAATTTAGAGGTATAATTAATATAAATAAAATATAAAATTTATGAGGTAGAATATATGGTCTTAAAGGAGTTAATAAATAATTTAAAGTATATAAAAATAATAGGAAATGAAAATGTAGAAATATTAAATCTTACAATAGATTCGAGAAAAGTACAAAAAGGATATATGTATGCTGCTATAAAAGGATTTAATGTAGACGGACATAAATTTATAAAAAATGCAATAGATAGTGGAGCATCATTAATCCTTTGTGAAGATATTGATAGTATAGAACAAAATGAAAATGTAACTATTTTACAAGTAGAAAATACTAGAAAAGCTTTGGCTACAATAGCTAAAAATTTTTACAATAATCCTACTAACAATATAAATCTTATAGGTGTTACTGGAACTAACGGAAAAACTAGCACAACATATTTTTTAGAACAAGTTTTATTAGAGTATAAAAAATCCGTTGGGGTAATAGGTACAATAGAGATTAGAGAAAATGGTAAAAAATTAGATTTTGATTTTGCTACAAGTACTACACCAGATACAATAGAACTTAATCAACTTTTTAACACTATGAAAAATGACAATATAGACAATATTGTTATGGAGGTGTCTTCTCACGCCCTTGAGTTATATAAAGTGGAGGAATGTAATTTTAACATAGGTATATTTACCAATTTAACACAAGACCATTTAGATTTACATAAAAATATGCAAAATTATTGTAATGCAAAAAGTAAACTATTTAATATGTGTAAAATAGGTATTATAAATGCTGATGACGAGTATGCAGAAGAAATAATAAAAAATTCTAAATGTAAAATATTTAAGTATAGTATAGAAAAAGAAAGTGACTTAAAAGCCATAAATATACAATATTTTATGGATAAGGTAACATTTGATATAAATATTAATAATAAAATAGAAAGTTTTATATTAAATATACCGGGAAGATTTAGTGTTTATAATGCACTTGCAGTTATAGGGGCATCTCTTATGCAAAATATACCTATTGATATAATAAAAGCAGGTATAAAAAACATAAAAGGAGTACCAGGAAGAATACAAACTATACCTAACAATAAAGGATTTAATGTAATTGTAGATTATGCTCATACACCAGACGGACTTGAGAATATAATAAAAGCAGTTAGGGAGTTTACTAAAGGAAGAGTTATAACAATATTTGGTTGTGGTGGAGATAGAGATAGAAAAAAACGTGCTATAATGGGAGAAATATCAGCTAAATTATCAGACTATACAATAATAACATCAGATAATCCTCGTTCTGAAGTACCTGAGGATATAATTGACGAAATAGAAACAGGTGTAAAACCTATAACTAATGATTATGAAAAAATAACTAGTCGCAAAGAGGCTATTTTTAAAGGTGTGGCTATGGCAAAACCTAAAGATAGTATAATAATAGCTGGTAAAGGACACGAAGACTATGAAATATTTGCAGACAGAACAATACATTTTGATGATACAGAAGTAGCAAGAGAGGCTTTGGAGGAGATATAAAATGAAACCTATTTTTATAGAGGAGATTATAAAAGCTGTAAATGGTGTTATAAATAACAATATCGATACTAAAGATATTTTTATAAAAAATGTTTCAACAGATACAAGAAATATAAAACCAGGTGATTTATTTATACCAATAGTAGGAGAAAACTTTGATGGACATAATTTTATAAATGATGCCTTTGAAAAAGGCGCTATTGCTTGTCTTAGCCAAAAAAATATAGATAATAACAATATAGTAATAAATGTAAAAGATACAAAAAAAGCTTTAAAAGATTTTGCTATGTATTATAGAAATTTATTTAATATACCAGTTGTTGCATTAACTGGTAGTTCTGGAAAAACAACAACTAAAGATATGCTTGCCTCTTGTCTTTCTATAAAATATAAAACATTAAAAACAGAAGGTAATTTTAATAATGAAATAGGTTTACCTTTAACTATTTTTAACATAGAAGAAGATACAGAAGTGGCAGTTTTAGAAATGGGTATGAACCACTTTGGAGAAATAAGAAACCTTAGTGAAATAGCAAAACCAGACATTGCCTTAATAACAAATATAGGAGTATCTCATATAGAAAATTTAGGAAGTAGAGAAGGGATACTTAGGGCCAAATATGAAATATTTGACTATTTAAAACAAAATGGCATAAAAATACTAAATGGTGATGATGATATGCTATGTACACTAAAAGAAGAAAATGACAAAATAAAAACATATTTTTATAGTATTAATAGACAGTTAGATGCATACGCTACTAATATAAAAGAAAATGGTATAAATGGAATAAGTGCTACAATAAATTATTTTAACAAATCATTTAATGTACTTTTAAATTTTCCAGGTAAACATATGATATCTAATGCATTAGCGGTTACATTAGTCTGTGAAAGTTTAGGATTAAAAGAAGATGAAATAAAAAAAGGTCTAGAAACTTTTAAACCTAGTAAAATGAGAATGGATATTATTAAAACAGATAAGTATACAATAATTAATGACGTATATAATGCAAATCCTAATTCTATGAAGGCAAGTTTAGACGTTTTGGAGGTATCAGAAGGGCGAAAAGTAGCTATACTTGGAGATATGTTTGAGTTAGGAGTTTATGCAAATGATATGCACTATGAAATAGGAAAATATGCAGTAGAAAAAGGTATAGATGAGCTTATATTTATAGGTGATTATAGCTATTATATGTTACAAGGAGCAAAAGACAATATAAAAAATAATTCTAATATAAATTATTTTAAAACTCAAGATGAATTTATTAATAATATAGATAAGCTTTTAAAAATAGGTGACACTATATTAGTAAAAGCATCAAGAGGTATGAAATTAGAAAATACAGTTGATAAAATTATGAGGTGAGAGTAATGCAATTTGATTTATATTCTGCTATATATGCAGTTTTAATAGCTTTTATAATAAATATATTTTTATGTCCTATTATAATACCATTTTTAACTAAATTAAAATTTGGGCAAAATGTTAGAGATGATGGACCACAAAGCCATCTTATAAAGTCTGGAACTCCAACTATGGGAGGAATAATGATTTTAATAAGTTTAGTTATATCTTCCTTATTTTTTTTAAAAGGAAACAAAGACGGTATAGCTGTATTATTTGTTACAATAGGATATGGTATAATAGGATTTATAGATGATTATATAAAAGTTGTAAAGAAACGTTCTTTAGGGCTTAGAGCTTATCAAAAAATAATAGGTCAACTTATTATTACTGGTGTATTTTTATATTATTTATATAATTTTTCAAACGTAGGTACAGATATATATATACCTTTTACTAACGGTAAAACATTAGAACTTGGAGTTTTATTTATACCTTTTTTCTTTATTGTTATGGTAGGGACTGTTAATAGTGTAAATTTAACAGATGGACTTGATGGACTTGCATCAGGTGTTACTGTATTAGTTGTAATGTTTTTTTTATTTAATGCTTTAGCTATTAATAGAGGGCTTTTACCTATAACAGGGGCAGCAGTAGGGGCATTACTTGGATTTTTACTTTTTAATACACACCCAGCTAAAGTTTTTATGGGAGATACAGGTTCTCTTGCGCTTGGAGGATTGGTGGCTAGTATAGCTATTATAATGAAAATGCCTTTATTTATTATTATTGTAGGAATAATTTATGTTTTGGAGGCTGTATCAGTTATGTTACAAGTAGGTTATTTTAAGCTTACTAAAGGAAAAAGACTTTTTAAAATGGCACCTATACACCACCATTTTGAACAATGTGGGTGGAAAGAGGTAAAAGTCGTAACTGTATTTTATATAATAACTGCAATAGCTTGTCTTATAGGATTTTTAGCTACAAAAAATTTCTTTTAAAATAGGAGGATTTTATGGAGTTTTATAATAAAAATGTTCTTGTTTGTGGAATAGCAAGAAGTGGTATTAGTGCTTCTATAATGCTAAAAAAACTTGGAGCTAATGTAACAATACAAGATTTAAAAAGTGAAGAAGATATTGAACAAATAGATTTTTTAAGAAAAAATAATATAAAGTTGTATATAGGTAAAAATCCAGATAATAATCTAATAGATAGTATGGACTTAATGGTTATAAGCCCGGGATTGCCAACTGATTTAGACTTTGTACAATATGCTTTAAAAAAGATACCAGTAATAAGTGAAATAGAACTTTCATATTTAGTATGTAAAGCTCCTATAATTGCTATAACAGGTACAAATGGAAAAACTACTACTACAAGTCTTATAGGGCATATACTAAAAGAGTATAAAAAAACATATATAGCAGGTAATATTGGAATACCTTTTTCAGAATATGCACTAAATATAGAAAAAGATAGTATAGTTGCTTTAGAACTTAGTAGCTTTCAATTAGAAAATATTAAATCTTTTAAGCCTATAATAGCAGGGGTTTTAAATATTACAGAAGACCACTTAAATAGACATAAAACTATGGAAAATTATATAGAAGCAAAAGAAAAAATATTTAAAAATCAAGATGAAAATGATTTTTTAATATTAAATTATGATGATTTAGAGTGTAGAAAAATGGAAAGTAAAGCTAAATCTAAAGTAATTTATTTTTCAACTAAAGAACAAATTAAAAATGGAGCATATTTAAAAGATAATTATATATGTATAAACAACTATCCTTTTATAAATACAGACAGTATTAAAATATTAGGCGAACATAATATGCAAAATGTTATGGTAAGTATTTTAATGTGTTTATGTTATAATGTTCCTATTGATATAATAATAAAAGGATTAAAAACTTTTAAAGCTGTAGAACATAGAATAGAATATGTTACTACTAAAAAAGGTGTAGATTATTATAATGACTCTAAAGGTACTAATACAGATGCAACTATAAAAGCTATAAAAGCTATGAAAAAACCTACATACCTTATAGTCGGAGGATATGAAAAAAATGCAGACTTTTTACCTATGATAAAAGAGTTTAAAGATAAAGTTAAACAAGCGGTCATTATAGGTCAAGTTAGAGATAGAATGAAAAAAGACTGTGAAAAATTAAATTTTTATAATTACATAGTGAAAGATAGCTTTTTAGAAGCGATAGATTATTGTTATGAAAATGCTAAATCTGGAGAATGTGTGCTTTTATCACCAGCTTGTGCTAGTTTTGATATGTTTAAAGATTATGAAGAAAGAGGTAATATTTTTAAACAATATGTAAAAGATTTAAAGGAGTGATTTTAAATTGGCTACACATAGAGTTAATACATATCTTAAAAGAAGTGAAAGAGAACGAATAAATAAACGTAACAATATAAGAAATTTTGAAATAGAACAAGTAGAAGAAGTAATTATAAACAGAGGTAAAATAGATCCTATAATATTATTAAGTCTTATTATTCTTGTTACATTTGGAGTAATAATGGTTTTTAGTGCTAGCTATTATGTGGGAAAAACAAAATACGATGATATTTTATTCTTTTTTAAAAAGCAAGGAGGATTTGCTCTTTTAGGATTTTTGGTATTACCAATAATAACAAAAATAGACTGGAGATTATATAAAAATTTTTCAAAAATTGTATATATTGTATCTATTATATTCTTAATTTTAGTTTTATTTATTGGTAGAGATGTAAAAGGAGCTAAAAGATGGTTGCAGTTTGGTCCTATTGGATTTCAACCATCTGAGGTGGCTAAAGTAGGTCTTATATTATACCTTTCAAAATATATATCAGATAATGAAAATATACTAAATACGTGGAAAGGATTTTTTAAGTGTTGTATTGTAATAGCTATTCCTACTGGTTTAGTATTAATAGAAAACACAAGTACAGCCATAATAATGGGAGTTATAGGTATGTCTATTTTATTTGTAGCCTCACCTACAATAAAGTATTTTATCCCTATGGTTGTTGGAGGAGTGTTAGGATTAGCAGGAATTATTTTATTTGGTGAAGGCTTTAGGATGGCTAGGATACAAGCCTGGTTAGACCCATTTGCAGAAGGTGTAAGTACAGACGTAGGATTTCAGACAGTTCAATCTCTATATGCAATAGCATCTGGTGGATTTTTTGGATTAGGTATAGGTCAAAGTAGACAAAAATTAGGATTTATACCAGAGGCTCAAAATGATATTATATTTTCTGTCATTTGTGAAGAACTAGGTCTTGCTGGAGCTATTATCTTTATATTATTATTTGCAATGATTATATGGAGAGGATATATTACAGCTATACGTTCTCCTAAATCTTATATGACATATGTATGTGTAGGTATAACGACAATGATAGCTACACAAGTTATTATAAATATAGCAGTTGTTACTAACACAATGCCAAATACAGGTATACCACTTCCATTTGTTAGTTATGGAGGTACGTCACTTTTGATAATGATGGCTTGTACTGGTATAGTATTAAATTTTTCACGATATTTTAAAGATTAAGAGGTGTATTATGACTAAAAATATAGTAATAATAGTTTGTTCTGGTATTGGAAAAAGAATGAACAGCAGTATACCTAAACAATTTATAAAAATAAAAGAAAAGCCTATTATTTGTTATACAATAGATAAGTTTGAAAATTGTTCTAATATAGATGAAATAATAGTAGTAGTCAATGAAGAATACATAGAATTTTTTAAGGAAAACATAATTATAAAATATGGTTATAAAAAAATAACTAAAATAGTAAAAGGTGGAAAAGAAAGGTTAAACTCAGTTTATAATGGTATAAATGTAGTAGATGAAAAAGATAGTATTATTCTTATACACGATGGAGTAAGACCTTTTATAGAAGAAAAAGACATAGTTAACATAATTAAAAAAACTATTAAGTATGATGCTTGTGTTTTAGGTGTAAAAGTGAAAGATACTATAAAAGTATGTGAAAATAATATTATAAAAAATACACCTAATAGAGATAATATATGGATTGCTCAAACTCCTCAAGCCTTTAAATATAATATAATAAAAAAGGCATATGACATAGCCATTAAAGAAAATAAACTAGCAACAGATGATGCTAGTTTAGTAGAAGAATTAGGATATAATGTTATAATGATAGAGGGAGATTATAATAATATTAAAATAACAACACAAGAAGATTTAAACTTTTTTAAATAAAAGCTAGTTGAAAATTCAACTAGCTTTTATTAATACAATTAGATAATTATTTTAAATTATCTTTAATGTTTTCATAAGGTTCTGGTTTTGCAAAATAATAACCTTGAGAAAAATGTATATCTAACTCTTCTATAATGCTTTGTATATGCTCGTTTTCAACAAATTCTGCTATAAGTTCAGCGTCTAATTGTTTACCTAAAAATACGATATTATTCAAAATCTTTTTATTCATAATATCACTATCTATATTTTTAACTATACTTCCATCTACTTTAATAAAATCAGGAGCAATTTTAGCTATTTCCATAAAGTTAGAATAGCCCGTACCAAAATCATCAATAGCAATATTAACATTATATTCTCTAGCTCTGTCTATAAACTTTTTAAGCATATTCATATCTCTAAAATTTTCATCTTCTAGTATTTCAAATATAAATTTACTTCGATTTTCAATTTTTTCTAGTTGTTCAAATATTGCATCTTGTACAGACTGAGAATTTATATCATATGCTGATAAATTTATAGATACATTTGTATTTTTATCTTTGAATAGTTCAAATACCTGTTCTAACATCATTTTACTTAGAGATGGATAAAGATTATATTTTTTGGCTACCTCCATAAAATGATAAGGGGTATATATTTTACCATTTTTATCTCTAATACGCATTAAAGCTTCATATTTATTAATAGTTTTAAGTTTGTTATCATATATACCTTGAAAATAAGGTATAACCCACTTATTTTTAATAACCTGGTTTAATAAATGTATAGTTTCCATTTCATTATCAAATGTTATGTCATCATCATAAGAATTGTCATAAACTAAAAAGTATGTTTGTAAGCTTTTACACTTTTGCAAAGTTTCTAAGCCACATTCTAATAAGTTATTTTCGTTACATACAACAGCAAATCTAAATATCATTAATTCATCTCTGTTAGGGATTTTAACAAATTGGAAATTTTCATAGATTTCATTAATAAAATCTGTAAATTTGTTATCATTCATACTATTTCCAACTGCTAAAAATATAGTATTATCATTTAAGGTATATATATCATAGTTATTATTATAAGCAGAGTAGTTATCAATAAAGTTAGATAATGATTTTATAACATTTTTAATAAAAGTATAATATGTTTCTTTACCAACTCTAGACATAAGTAATTCAGAGTTTTCTAACTGGAGCATACATACTTTATTAAAGTTTCTTTCAGATTTTTCGTGTAAAAATTTTATACTGTTGTTAATACCAAGATTTTTATCTATATATATGCCTTCTTCAGACATTTTTTGATATAGAAGTATTTTTTCTAATAATTTTTTATTTTCTTCTGTTATAGCATTACTTTGTTTTCTCAAAACTATGTTTAATAGTTTTTCATTATCATCTTTTATTTTATTTATTTCGTCAAATGCTGAAAAGTCAACATTTATATATTTAGAGTTATCTTCGGATATACCAACAAAGCAACAAGAACCATTTAAAAGCTCATTTTTATTATTTATATATGAAATCTCACCCATCATAAATACACCACATATATTGCTTCCAAAAGGACTTATTTCCCAGCTAGCACAATTACTTAAATATAGCTTTCTAAATAGGCAAGAATAAAAAAATAAACTTTCAATAGGTTGATTTTTAATAGAGTTACATATTTTATACATTTCTTGTATACATTTCATAGGACTGACATAACCTATTCTAAAAGGAGTATTATCTTTTAACTTTGAAAAGTAAAAAGTCATATTTTTATTTAAAGAATCATACTTTATAAATCGACTAACATTGCTAGAGTTATATCCTTCTAATATAAGAGGAAATCTAACTAACGTATCATTTTCAACAAGTGCTTGCCAATCATTATAATCTTTTAAATCTTCCATACCAAACTGGTCTTTACACCACTCTATTGCAGAAGTATTTTCAATTTCTAATAGTGTATTGCCATCACAAGATGTTAAAGTGTACACAGGACTAATAGGCTCATGAGCAACATTAACATCTGTAAAAATATATAAATTTTTAGTTATAAGGCTAGCAGTAACTATACCGTGTTCTATGACCCCTTCTTCTGTAAACACATAAGGAGGAAGATTTTTAGGTAAAACTTCTCCTAAAACACCACCAACTAGTCTAGTAGTATTGTTTAAACTGTTAAAATCATCAACAAAATCACTTATATCTGTATAATAATCACTACATAAAATATGCATTAGAGGAACTTCTAAACCAACAATACTATTATTTACTTCTTTTGCAAGAGTATATGTATCCTTGTCCTTAAAATGATGAACACTTATCTTAATATCCACATTTTCAAATTGTTCTATAATAATTAATGTTTCCTCATCAAATTGTTTACCATTAAATACAAGTCCACTACAACTACCACCTATTAGACTTGAGTTTGGTATAATATTTTTTACTATTCTAACAACTTCTAATATTTCAGTTGGACTATGAATAGCTGTATATATTCTAATGAAACAATCTTTTTCAAGGTTTAGATTTTTACTATTTATGAAATTTTCAAAATGTTGTTTTCCTTTATAAAGCGTACTTAATGTTATCATTTATATACCTCTTTTACAATAATATTAAAAATATTATATTATATTAAAAAACTAATGTCAATATATACAAAGCTATGATAAAACTTTATTAAAGAAAAAATATTATGGCTATAAAAATAAGTATATAATTACAGTCATAATACCAGAAAGTCCAACAGCTATACCACTTAAGGCACCTTCTGTTTCTCCCATTTCTATTGCTTTTGCAGTTCCTACACCGTGGCTAGAGGTTCCAATGGCAAGACCAACTGAAACAGGATTATTTAACTTAAATATTTTAGATAAAATAGGTGAAAATATAGCACCAAATATACCAGTTATACATACACAAGTTATTGTAACAGGAGTAATCCCACCAGTTTTTTCAGCTAAATCTATGGCTATTGGCATAGTAACAGATTTAGGAATCATTGAAGAGGTTATACTATTATCTAAGTTAAACATTTTACACATTAAAATTATGCTACATATAGATACTAAAGAACCTACAAATGTACCCACTATAATAGGTACAAAATTAGCTTTAATTGTCTTTATTTTATGAAACATAGAAATAGCTAAAGCAGAAGTGGCTGGAGTTAGCATCATATTTATAATACTTCCACCTTTTTGATAACTATCAGATGGTATTTTAAATATAACTAAAAAACTTATTATAAATATTATAGCCAATATAAAGGGAGAGCATAACGGAGATTTAACTTTTTTATATATAATAGTGCCTATTTCAAATGCTATAAGTGTTATACTTATACCAAAAAGTGAATTATTTAATATTTCTTTCATTTTTTTTAAACCTTTCTTGTATTTTTGTTACTAATTTTACTGTATAAGCAGTAGATAAAAATGTTAGTAAAAAACTAATAAAACTAATAATTAATATAGGAATTAATTTATCTTTTATAAAAGAAAACTCGTCCATTAAAGATATAGCAGGAGGAATAAAAAATATTGCTATATAATTTTGTAAAAATGTACCCACATCTTGTACATAATTTATATTTAAAAGCCTTGTAGCTAATAAAATAAACAAAATAACCATTGCCATTAAACTTGATGGAAAAGTAAAAGGCAAAAATTTAGATATTATTTCACTTAAAAAACTTATAGAAAATAATATTGTTAATTGTCTTATAATCATTATAAAAAGTCCTTTCTTATAAAAGTAATATATATATATTTTACAATAATTTTTATTATATAATCAATGTAACTAATATTAAAAATAAATATAAAAATTCATATAAATATATGTAATAATAACAAATATTTAATATTTAAAAAAAATATGTTGACAAACATTTATTCTAGTGTTAAAATTTTAAAGACAAATGAATAGATTTAATGATTAAAGGAGGGATAGATATGAATAATTTATTAAAGACAAATTTTAATATTATTTTTTCTATTCTTTTATTTAATCTTTATTATATTTTATAGGCAATAGATGAGTATTTATGATTTTCTCAGTTTATTGCCTTTTTTTTAGGCATTATATAGATTTTAGGAGGCTTTCTATGTTAAAAAGAAAAGATTTACTTGAGATAAAGTCTTTATCTGAAGATGAAATTTTAACTATATTAAACACAGCTAAAGATATGAAAAAAAGAATAGATAATAATTATCTTAGAGGCGATGAACTAAAAAATAAAAGTGTTGTAACTTTATTTTATGAAAATAGCACTAGAACAAAAATGTCTTTTATGTTAGCAGCAGATTATTTAGGAGCTAAACCACAAGATTTAGGCATATCAACAAGTAGTGTTAACAAAGGAGAAAGCCTTATAGATACAGGTGTTACATTAGACCAAATGGGAATAAATGCTATAATAATAAGACATTCTTTAACAGGGTCTAGTCACTTACTTGCTAAAAATGTAAATGCTTGTGTCATAAACGCAGGAGATGGAAGTAATGAGCATCCTACTCAAGCACTTTTAGATATGTATAGCATAATAGAAAAAAAGGGGAAAATAGAGGGACTTAACATAGCTATAATAGGTGATATAGCTAATAGTCGTGTGGCTAGAAGTAATGTTTTTGGACTTACTAAATTAGGAGCAAATGTTACATTAGCAGGACCTTCTACATTAGTATCTAAAAATATGGAGATACTGTCTAAAAATGTAAAAGTTGTAAATAATATAGAAGAAGGCATAAAAAATGCAGACGTTATAATGGGACTTAGAGTACAATTTGAAAGACAAAAGAAAATGCCTTTTCCAGATACTAGAGAATATCATCAAATTTTTGGATTAAAAGAAGATATGCTAAAATTAGCTAAAGATGATGTTATTATAATGCACCCAGGACCAGTAAATAGAGGTGTAGAACTTAGTACAGAAGTTATAGATGGTAAAAATTCTATAATAAACGAACAAGTGAAAAATGGAGTTGCTATTAGAATGGCTATTTTAAAGCTATTATTAGAAAATAGATAGAATATGGAGGAAATATATGAACATATTAATAAAAAACGGAAGACTTATAGACCCATATAATAATATTGATGAAAAAATGGATATATTAGTTAGTAATGGAGTTGTAGCTAAAATAGCTGAAAATATAACTGATAATGCAGATAAAGTAATAGATGCTAATAATATGTGGGTTACTCCAGGGCTTATAGATTTACACGTACATCTTAGAGAACCAGGGTATGAACATAAAGAAACAATAGCTACAGGTACAAGAAGTGCTGTTATGGGAGGATTTACAACTATATGTTGTATGCCTAACACAAAACCAGTTGTGGATAATGAAATATTAGTAGAGTATATTAAAATGAAAGTAGAACGTGAAGGTGTATGTAAAGTATTACCTATTGGAGCCATAACAGTTGGTCAAAAAGGAGAAAGTCTTGCTAATATAGGCAAAATGGCAAGTGCTGGGGCTTGTGCCATATCTGAAGATGGATTTAGCGTTTGTAATGCTTCATTAATGAAAACTGCTATAAGATATGCAGAAATGTTTAATATACCAGTTTTTTCACATTGTGAAGATGCAACTCTTGCTGGTGGAAGTATGAACGCTGGAGATACTGCTACAAAGCTTGGATTAAAAGGTATATCTAATGATAGTGAAGATGTTATTGTATCTAGAGATATTATTTTAGCAGATAGTTTAAAAGCACCTATCCATCTTTGTCACATAAGTACAAAAGGTTCGGTTGATTTAATAAAAGAGGCTAAAGCCAGAGGGTCTAAAGTTACAGCTGAGGCTACTCCTCATCATTTTACTTTAGTAGATGAAGATATAACCGACTATGATGGTAATTTTAAAATGAATCCTCCTTTAAGAAGTATACAAGATAGAGCAGCTATTATAGAAGCTTTAAAAAATGACACAATACAAGTTATAGCAACAGACCACGCCCCTCATCATTTTGATGAAAAAAATTGTGAGTTTGAACGAGCTTTAAACGGTATAGTAGGGCTTGAAACGGCACTTAGCCTTAGTATAACTGAACTTGTAGAAAAAGGTGTTTTAACACCATCTAAAATGATAGAGAAATTTACAAAAAATCCAGCAGAAGTTTTAAGAAGAAAAGATTTAGGACATTTGTCAGTTGGAGCAAATGCAGACATTACAATAATAGACCCTAATATAAAATATAAAATAAATGTTGAAAACTTTTTATCAAAAGGTAAAAATAGTCCTTTTAATGACAGAGAAGTAACAGGTAAAGTTTTATATACATTAGTAAATGGTAAAATAATAGTTGAAAATGGAAATCTTAGAGAGGAGTATAAATAATGGTTATAGATAGGCTTATAGACAAAATAAAACAGACTGGCAACCCTACTGTCGTAGGATTAGACCCACGATTAGATTATATACCTAATTTTATTATAGAAGAAAAATATAATAAATATGGACATAGTTTAAAAGCTGTATCTGAGGCTATGTATGAGTTTAACAAATGTATAATAGATGAAATATATGACCTTATACCAGCTGTTAAACCTCAAATAGCAATGTATGAGCGATATGGTATAGAAGGTTTAGAGGCCTATTTAAAAACTATTGAATATGCAAAACAAAAAGATTTAATCATAATAGGTGATATTAAAAGAAGTGACATAGAATCTACTGCCAAGGCTTATTCTGATGGACATATAGGAAGAGTTGTTATTAAAGAAAATAGCTTTGAAGTATTTAAACAAGATTTTATTACACTTAACCCTTATTTAGGCTCGGATAGTATTATACCATTTTTACAAGATTGTAAAAAATATGAAAAAGGTTTATTTATATTAGCTAAAACCTCTAACCCTAATAGTGGAGAAATACAAGACTTATTAGTAGATGGTAAACCTTTATATGAAAAAATAGGTAGCCTTATAGACAAGTGGGGATATGAACTTATTGGTAAAAATGGTTATAGTGAGGTTGGAGCAGTTGTAGGGGCTACTCATAAAGAACAAGCTAAAAGGTTAAGAAAAATAATGCCAAAAAGCTTTTTCCTTGTTCCAGGATATGGAGCACAAGGAGGTAAAGCAGAAGATTTAGCAGTATGTTTTGATAAAAATGGACTTGGTGCTATTATAAACTCATCAAGAGGGATAATAGCAAATCATCTTAAAGATGAGTTTAAAAGCCTTGATGGTAAAGACTTTGCTAAAGCTTCAAGACAGGCCGTTATTGATATGAAAGAAGACTTAAGGAGGTGTATTTAATTGAATAAAAAATCTATTAAAGCAAAATTAATATTAGAAAATGGTAAAGTTTTTAATGGTAAAGCCTTTGGATATATAAAAGAAACAGTAGGTGAGGTTGTTTTTACAACTGGTATGACTGGATATCAAGAAACTTTAACAGACCCATCTTTTGCCGGTCAAATAGTAACTATGACATATCCTCTTATTGGTAATTATGGTATAAACCTTGAAGATATGGAAAGTATTAAGCCTTATTTAAAAGGATTTGTTGTTAGAGAAAAGTGTGATATGCCTAATAATTGGCGTTGTGAAATGGAACTTGAAGGATTTTTAAATCAACATAAAATAATGGGAATAGAAGGTATTGACACTAGAGCCTTAACTAGAACTTTAAGAAATAGTGGTACAATGAAAGGTATTATAACAATAAGAGAGGATTTAACTCCATCTCAAATTAAACAAAAGTTTGATACTTATACAAATAAAAATGCAGTAAAAGAAGTTACTATACCAGAAAAATATACAATAAATGGTAATGGTACTCATCTTGCAGTTTTAGATTGTGGTATTAAAAAAGGTATTTTAAAAGAACTTGAAAAAAGAGGTTGTAAACTTAGTGTGTTCCCAGCTTTTGCAACTTATGAACAAATAATGGAGGTAAATCCAGATGCTATATTTTTAGGCAATGGACCAGGAGACCCTAAAGATATACCAACTGTTGTAGAGGTTGTTAAAAAACTTATTGATACTAAAATACCAGTTTTAGGAATTTGTTTAGGTCATCAAATTTTAGGACTAGCTTTAGGGTGTAATACTAAAAGACTAAAATTTGGTCACCACGGAGGTAATCATCCAGTTAAAGATTTAAAAACTGGAAATGTGTTTATAACGTCACAAAATCACGAGTTTGTTGTATGTGATTTATCAGATGAAGTTGAACCTACGTTTATAAATGTAAATGACGGAAGTATAGAGGGTATTAGACATAAAACTAAACCTATTTATAGTGTTCAGTTCCACCCAGAAGCAAACCCTGGACCACTTGATATGCAATTTTTATTTGACAGATTTTTAAAAATTATAGAGGAGGGTAAATAGTATGCCAAAAGATATATCCATTAAAAAGGTACTTGTTATAGGCTCTGGACCTATTGTTATTGGACAAGCTGCCGAATTTGATTATTCAGGAACACAAGCTGTTTCTTCCTTTAAAGAAGAGGGAGTAGAGGTTGTTTTAGTAAACTCTAATCCAGCAACTATTATGACAGATATAGGTATGGCACATTATACTTATATAGAACCTCTTAATATAGACTTTTTAGAAAAAGTAATCGCTAAAGAACGCCCAGATAGTATAATAGCTGGTATGGGTGGACAAACAGGGTTAAATCTTGCTTGTGAGCTTTATGATAAAGGTATTTTAGATAAATATCACGTTAGAGTAATAGGTACTTCTATCGATTCTATAAAAGAAGGTGAAGATAGAGATAGCTTTAAAAAACTTATGGAGCGAACAAACCAACCTATTATAGAAAGTAAAATTATAACTGACCTTGAAGATGGTGTTGAATTTGCTAAAAAAATTGGATACCCTGTTATAATAAGACCAGCTTATACACTTGGTGGTACTGGCGGAGGTATAGCTGAAAACGAAGACGAATTTAGAGAAATTTGTACTCAAGGGTTACATTTTAGCCGTGTAGGTCAAGTTTTAATTGAAAAGAGCATTAAAGGATGGAAAGAAATAGAGTTTGAGGTTATTAGAGATGGGGCAGGTAACTGTATTACTGTTTGTAGTATGGAAAATGTAGACCCTGTTGGTGTACATACTGGAGATAGTATTGTTGTAGCTCCAGCCCAAACTTTAACCGATAGAGAGTATCAAATGCTTAGAACTGCTGCTATAAATATTATTAATTCTATTGAAATAAAAGGTGGATGTAACGTACAGTTTGCCTTAGACCCTAATAGCTATAACTATGCTGTTATTGAAATAAATCCTCGTGTTAGCCGTTCCTCTGCTCTTGCATCTAAAGCTACTGGATATCCTATTGCTAAAGTTGCTGCAAAAATAGCTTTAGGATATAATTTAGATGAAATCAAAAATGAAGTGACTGGAAAAACATTTGCTTGTTTTGAACCTACTCTTGATTATGTTGTTTTAAAAATACCTAGATGGCCTTTTGACAAATTTTATGGAGCAAAAAGAACACTTGGCACTAAAATGATGGCAACAGGAGAGGTTATGGCTATTGCTAATAACTTTGAAATGGCTCTTTTAAAGGGTGTACGTTCTCTTGAAATAGGTCAATATGGACTTGAAAGAAAATCATCTACAAACAGAGATTTAGAAGAACTTAAAAAACGTGTTCAAGTTCCAGATGATGAAAGACTTTTTGATTTAGCAGAAATGCTTAGAAGAAACTATCGTGTAGAAAAAGTTTGTGAAATAACTGGTATGGACCCATTTTTTGTAAACAAAATTAAAGGTATTGTTGATATGGAAGAGGCATTAAAGGAAATGTCTATTGAAGATTTAGACGCAGACACTTTAAGACTTTATAAAGAAAAAGGGTTCTCAGATAAAATTATAGCCAAATACTTAAATGTACAGCCACCTAAAATTTATGAACTTAGAAAACAACATAAAATAATACCAGTTTATAAAATGGTTGATACTTGTGCAGGTGAATTTGAGGCTGTTACACCTTATTATTATTCAACTTATGATGAAGAAAATGAGGCTATTACCACAGACAATAAAAAAGTATTAGTTATTGGTTCTGGTCCAATAAGAATAGGACAAGGTATTGAGTTTGATTATTGTTCTGTACGTTCTATTATGTCTTTAAAAGATGCTGGTATAGAAACTATTATTGTTAATAATAACCCTGAAACAGTAAGTACAGATTTTGATACGTCAGACAAACTTTATTTTGAACCTTTAACAGAAGAAGACGTTTTAAATATTGTAGAACAAGAAAAACCACACGGTGTAATATTACAGTTTGGTGGACAAACAGCTATTAAACTTGCTAATTTCTTTGATGAAATGAATATCCCTATTTTAGGAACAAAGCCAGAACAAATTGATATGGCAGAAGATAGAGAAAAATTTGATGAAATATTAGAAAGTCTTGGCATTATACGTCCTAAAGGCAAAGGGGTTTGGAGTGTTAATGAAGGGATTAAAGTGGCTAATGAGCTAGGATTTCCTGTTTTAGTTCGTCCGTCTTATGTGTTAGGTGGACAAGGTATGGAAATAACTTATGAAGAAGAAGGCCTTGTAAAATATTTAAAAGATGCCTTTGAAAAAGACAATAAAAATCCTGTTTTAATTGATAGATATATAAATGGACGTGAACTTGAGGTAGATGCTATTTGTGATGGAGAAAATGTATTTATCCCTGGTATAATGGAACATTTAGAACGTGCTGGTGTTCACTCTGGTGATAGTATATCTATTTATCCACCTCAAAATGTAACACCAGAAATTAGACAAGAAATAATAAATGTTACTAAAAAAATGGCAGTTGCTCTTAAAGTAATTGGTATGATAAATATTCAATTTATTGAATATAAAGGTGAACTTAATATTATTGAGGTAAATCCACGTTCATCAAGAACTGTTCCATATATTAGTAAAGTAACTGGCGTACCTATTATTGATATAGCTACAAAAGTAATGCTTGGAGAAAAACTTAAAAATATGGGATTTGACACAGAAATAGCACCTGAACCAAAAGTAGTTTGTGTTAAAGTACCTGTATTTTCAACAGAAAAATTACCTCAAGTTGAGGTTAGTTTAGGACCAGAAATGAGATCTACTGGAGAAGTCCTAGGACTTGGATATAATTTACAAAATGCTTTATATAAAGGATTTATCGCATCTGGTATGAAAATACCAAAAAGAAATAGCACAATAGTAGCAACAATTAGAGATAGAGATCACGAAAAATTTAAAGACATAGCTAAACGTTTTAATGATTTAGGTTGTAGACTTATCGCTACATCTGGTACAGCTAAAGCTATAAAAGAAGCTGGTATAGATGTCCAAACAGTAAAAAAAATAAGTGAAGGTGTACCTAATATTTTAGATATTATAAGAAGTGGTATTGTAGACTTAATTATAGATATACCAGAAAAAGGAAACGATATTGAAAGCGACGGATTTAAAATAAGAAGAACAGCCGTAGAAAGTGCTGTTACCCTTATAACTTCTTTAGATACTTTAGTAGCTATGCTTGAGGTTATGGAAAAAGATATTAAACTTGAAGATTTACAACTATTTGATATATCAAAAGATTTAAAATAATCAATAATTTTTTAAGCTAAATGTTATAAATAAATTTATTTATAACATTTAGCTAGAAATCAAAGGTGGTATAATATGAAAAAAACAGTAGTAGAGGCTACAATTTTAAAAAATGAACAAATTGCACCAGATATTTTTGATATGATTTTACATACTAAAGATTTATCTAAAAATGCTAAAGCAGGACAATTTGTAAAATTATATCCAGATAATAATAAAAATTTATTACCACGTCCTATAAGTATTTGTGGAATAGATAGAGAAAAAGAAACAATTAGATTAGTCTATCAAAAAATAGGTGAGGGAACTTGTTTATTTTCTACTATGAAACAAGGCGATAAAATAAGAGTTTTAGGTAATTGTGGTAATGGATATAATATTTTTGAAGACAATAAAACTCATATTTTTGTAGGTGGTGGAATTGGTATACCTCCACTTTTAGAAGTTTGTAAACAAGTAAAAGGTGAAAAAATCGTAATATTAGGATTTAGAACAGGGCAATTTTTAAATAAAGATTTTGAAAAATTAGGTGCTAAAGTTTATATAGCAACAGATGACGGTTCAGTAGGATTTAAGGGCAATGTTATAGAACTTATGAAAAAAGAAAATATAATAGGAGATTATATATATGCCTGTGGACCTAAGCCTATGTTACAAGCATTAACAGAATATGCTAAAGAAAAAAATATTTATACACAAGTATCTATGGAAGAAAGAATGGCTTGTGGTATAGGAGCTTGTGTTGGCTGTGTTGTAAAAATACTTGAAAATGGTAGTCCTGTGTATAAAAAAGTATGTAAAGATGGACCTGTTTTTAATTCTTTAGAGGTGGTATATGAATAAAAAGTTTTATAACTTTGAATTTAAAAGGGTTATAAGGATTTTAAAATATACTACGGTACTAATTTGGTACTAAAAATATTTATTTGACTTTTAAATTATTAATTTGTATAATGTTTTTAGGGTAATTGCATAAGGTGGTTAGCCCCTTTACTAAAGAAGTAAAGGGGGTGTTAATATGGAAATAAAAGACGTTTTAGACTTAATGTTTCAAGGCGGAATTTTCCTTATAACACTTCTTACTTACATAAAGAAGAAGTAAAACACAAAAATAACCACTCTAATGCGACCAGAGTGGTTTTAACCTAATAATCACTTTGGGGCTAACTACTTTGTGTAGTTGCCTTGCCCTATATATAAAATATAACATATATTTTTATTTTTGTAAAGATATTTAAAATAAATTGTTTAGCTTTTCTGCGACTTCTGTTTGTTTATTAGGATATAAATGAGAATAAGTATTTAATGTTGTTTCTATATTCTCGTGTCCTAAACGTTCCGATATTAGAAGAGGAGAAAAGCCTAATTCTATTAATAAACTTGCGTGAGAGTGCCTTAAGTCGTGTACTCTTATTTTTTTTATCTTTGAAAGATTACAGTACTTTAATAAATTATACCTTAAATAAGTTTTTGTAAAATAGAACATACGTTCTTGTACGTCAAGGCTATAAGAGGTATTTATATAGTCTTGTAATTCGTCTGTCAAAGCCTGTGGTATAGCTATTAAACGGTTGCTTTTAGGTGTTTTAGGCTCTGTTATTATATCATTTTTTTCTATTCTCTGTAATGATTTATTTATGCTTATAGTGTTGTTTATTAAGTCTATATCATTAACTGTAAGGGCGAATAACTCTCCTTGTCTTATACCTGTATAATATAAAACATTAAAAGCTAATTTGCATAAAGGTTCATCTACATAAGATATAAATGTTTTATACTCTTCTAGTGTCCAAAAATCTATATTGTTCGCTTTTTTCTTACCAATAGTACCAGCTTTATGACAAGGGTTATCCTTTAAACCATAGTATTTGATAGCATAGTTAAATAATGCTATAAGTTGGGTATTAACAGCTTTTAGATAAGTTTCGGAAAGTCCTTGACTTAACAATTCGTTCTGCCAGGACCTTATATTAGTAGGTTTAATAGCAGTTAATGGCATATCTTTAAAAAAGGGTAATATTCTAGTATCAAATATTATCCTTTTAGTGTTCATAGTATTTAACTTTAATCTATGTTTCATATCATTAAAATATAAATCTACTAAACTATTTAATGTCATATCATTATTATCGGTCTGTTGCTTTATAAATTCTATTTCAAAGTTTAATGCCTCTTTTTTAGTTTTAAATCCTCTTTTTTTCTTCTGCTTTTTTGTTCCAGTCCAATCACTATAATAAAACTTACAATACCACGTATTCGTTGTTGTATCTTTATATGCTGGTATAATTATCACTCCTTTTAGGGACTTACATTTCTTACCTTAGTAATGGTAAGGGTGCTCAAAAATGACCAGAATACAGTTGATAGTCCAAAATTGGACTTACTGATTTTACAGTTGAACAAAATGTCCATATAAGCATAAAAGGGTATGACATTTTTGGGATACCCTATAACTGTTGCTCTTTTTTGAGCTGAACTCAATAACATTTCGTTATGTACCATTGATGGTGAATAATTCGTTCAGCGTTTTAATTAGCTGTTGCTCTTTTTTGAGTAATAGCTTTATTTTATTGGTTTAGCATTTTTGGCTAACCAATAACCACGTTCAAAAATGACCGGTGTACAGTAGGACAAAAATGTTTAAGAGTTAGAATGGTAAGTCTTCATCCATATCAAATTCTTGATTTTGTTTCTTCTGCTTTAATTGTTTTAGATATTCCTCATATCCCTCCTTTGTTTCTTCTTCTAATTGTTTTCTATGTTCTTCATATTCCTCCTTTGTCATACCAATATATTTATTATTTTTATATTTTTCTTTAAAGTAACTTTTTTTGTCTTTTATCCACAAGTCTAAAAGGCTTTTTTTGATAGTACCACAATTATATAGGTTAACCATATCATACATTTCTTTTAAAAAGTCCTCTAATATTTTATGTTTAAAAAAAGCTCCATATATTAAATAAGTATCATTATATGATTCTATCTCTTCTGCAAGATAGATTTTATCATCTAAAATTAAATTATACAAAAAATCTATTATTTCTGGAATATTTGTAATAAATGAACTTTTATTATCGCATAATTCATCTAAAGAAATATTAAATTTTTGAGATATATTTATAAGTAATTCCAAAGTTGGCATTTTAGTTCCATTTTCATAAGATGATAAGCTTACTGTAGATATACCAAACATATCAGCAAATTCTTTTTGATTAAGATTATTTTCTTGCCTTAATTGTCTTAAATTATCAGCTAACAATATAATCACTCCTTTTTATTAATTATATCACAAAACAAAAGATTATAAAAGATGAAATTTTATTTTATTAATTTTTTTTAAAAAGTATTGACAATATTAAGAAAAGTTAATATAATATTAAATATAGTTAATAAATACAACAAAAACAAATAAGGAAAGGGGTATATAAATGAAAATTAATAGCAATAAAATTAAGTTAATGTTAGCGAAAAAACAATTAACTTATAAAGAACTATCAAATATGACAGGTTTAAGCAAAACAACTTTAACTAATTTAAGCAAAGGAAGTTGTAGTCATATTACAATAGGCAAACTTGCAAAAGCCTTAGAAGTACCAGTACAAGACTTAATCGAAGATTAAGCTGTATTCCCATTTTGGTTTCCAAAAATGGAAAGCAAAGACGAATAAGCTAAAGTCGTAAATACCGACATTAGAAAATATGAAAGGTGGTGTACAAATGTGAACTATTATACACATAAAGAGATAAAAGAGATATTAAAAGTTAGTGAGAGTACAGCATATAAGATAATAAGGCAATTAAACAAGCAACTTGAAGATATGGGATATATAACCATAAGAGGAAGAGTATCAAGGAAATTCTTTGAAGAGAAGTTTTATGACAGTAGGGGTGATTATAATTAGTTTAGAAAATCAATTTATATTATTTGACAACTTAATAGAAAATAGCCCAATAGATGATAAAAAGTATATTTTTTTAGTAGAAAGCCAAAAAATGCAAGAAAATATAATTAGTTTTGGGTACTTTGCTCTTTGCTTTGATGATATAGATATTAAAACTTTTATTGATAGTATAGGCAGTAAATTAATAGGAACTTTTATAAGTGAATATATATTCTTGCCTATGATGACTAAAAAGAAAAATGATGAATTTATTGACTGTACAGATAAAGTTTTAAAGGTTGATAGAAAAGCCTGGACTATAATAAAAGACAATGAGTTTTATTTTGAAAACAATGACAATGAATTTGAAGAAAAGTTAAAGCAACATATATATAAAATAGACAAAAAGCCTGTATTAGCTAATCACGGTTTTGATACAGAAAAAGGCAAAATAAAGGCAAAGGACTTAGATAAAGAAGCCTTTGCCAAGTACATAATAAACAAATATAGCATTGTTAAAATAGAAAAAACATTGCATTATTACGACCAAAAAGAAAAATATTACCCTTGCTTAACACAAGAAAATTATAACAGTATTATAATGCAAGAGGTTTATAACACTAGTATTAGTCAAAGGAAAGAGTATTACACATATCTAGTTGTTAATGCTCCTAATAAAAATCCTAGTCCACCCAATTATATACTATTTAATAATGGTATATATGATTTAAACACGGACAAGCTATTACCTTTTTCTAATGTGTATGTTATACAAAATAAAATACCTCATAATTATACCAAAGAACATAATAAAAAATCAATAGATACTATAGAAGATTTTTTATTATCAATATCTAACAATGATACAGAGATATGTGACTTATTAAAACAAGTAATGGGGTATATTATGTATAGAGGTAATCCTTTGGGAAAGACTTTTTTCTTGAAAGGGAGTGGTGGTAATGGTAAAAGTACATTTTTTAAGCTATTAGATTATGTATTCGGAAAAGAAAACATTGTATATAAGGAACTTGAAGAATTACCTAAAGAATATAACCTAATAACATTAAATGGTAAAGTATTAACTATATGTGATGACGTAGAAAATGCTTATATAGAAAAAACTAGTGTATTAAAAAAGCTAGTAACTGGTGAACCTGTAACTGCTAGACAGTTATATACTGCCCCTGAAGAATTTATATATAATGGCAAAATACTTTTAGCTGGTAATGAAATACCTAAAATGAGTGATAAGTCAAATGGTATGGGAAGAAGATTGGAGATAATACCATTTGAGGCAGATTTTAGGACAAGCCCAGACATACATATAGAAGATAAGCTATTTAACAAGGAAATAGCAGAAAGATTATTATATATAGGTATTGAAAGTTTAAAACATATATTAAATGAAAATAAGTTTATAAAATGTAAAGTTGTAGAACAAGCTAAAAAAGACTATCAAATTATAAATGACAATATTATACCATTTATAGAAGAGTATAAAGAAATAATAGAGAGCAAGGCTTGTGAAACAGTGTACACTTACTATCAAAATTTTTGCAGTAGTATAGGGGGAAGCCTTTGGGTAGATATACATTTTATTCAGAATTACAACAAAAAGGCAATTATAAGAAAAGGCAACTCGAAAGACACGAACACCCAGCTAGACCGTGGATATTTGAAAAATTAAATCCTTAACTTTGCCTTAACTTTGCCTTAAAAATACCTTAACTTTTTTGACTGAAATATTGAGAAATACTGGTTTTCCTTAACTCCTTAACTTTTTTATTAAAAAAATAAAATATTAATAGATATATATAATAATATAAATAAAAGTTTTATGTAAAATTGTTAAGGTTTTAAGGAGTTAAGGGAAGCCAGTAAAATAAAGGGTTACAGACACTATCAATTACTTAACTCCTTAAAAAAGTTAAGTTAAATAAAAATTATATAATCACAGATGATAAAATGGATAGAGTAAGAAAGCCAGAATTTGAAAGCGATTATATGAAATGGTGTCAAGAAAATGAAAGAATAGCTATGAATAAAAGAAATATTAAGAACAGAATGAATAAAATAGGCTGTTTTTTAATTAAAGATAGCAAAGGTTACTGGTTTTATCAGTATTTAATCCTTGATATAATAAGTGATGAAAATCCTATGAGTGATGAAGAAGCAAAAGATATTTTTAAATAAAAACTTTCCCTAAAGGGAGAGTTTAGGGATAAAATAGGGAAAGTAAAAATACACTCAAAGCCTGTATTTATAAGCATTAGGGAAAAAAGGGTAAAAATAAATATATAATATAAATAATAAAATATATAATATTATTGTTTTAACGTATATTATATATATAAGATATAGCTAAAAATTCCCTCTTTTTTCCCTAAATATTGAAAATAAAGGGGTATAAGCATATAATTATATTCCCTAAAGTTTCCCTATTTTGTCACTAAAGGGGAAAAAGAAAGGGAGATTTAGAGTGATGAAGAGGTAAAAGATATTTTTAAATAAACTTGCCGTTTACGGCAAAAAGAAAGGAGTAATTATTATAAATGACATAAAAACAAGATTAGATAAAGCAAATAAGCTAAAGCAAGAGAATATAAAAGAATTTGATAAATACTTATTTAATTATTGTAGCTTAAAGGCTAAAAGTAATATAGATAAAGCTAATATTGGACTTACAGCTTTTTGGAACATAGCAGTAAATGTAATAGTCCATATAGATGATAGTAATATATTTGAGGCATCTACTATACAGAAGTTTTTAGATGGATTAGAAAATACTACTAAAAATATGAAATATGATAGTATAGAGTATTTATACTTAATATTATTTGAATTAATACAAGAATACACAGAAAGGAAGATTAAACAATGGCAGAAGTAATTAAATTTAAAATGGATAATGTAGAAATAGATGGGAGAAAGATAGCTATAAAAGAAGTAAAAGATATTCTTATTAAAGAGGGAGCAACAGAATATATGGCTGAAAAACTAGCCAATACTACTTATATGATAATTGAGAAAAATATAGACTATGCTATGGAGCAAGGTGTAATAGAATTTTTAAATGCTATCAATGAACAAACAGACGAAGAGTTTGAAGAGTTTGTACAAGGTTTAAGATTAGGAAGACAAGAAACTAGAAAGGGGATAGAATAATGGAAACTATGGTAAATGAAAAAATGAAAGAGGATATAATAATGTTATGTAGCCACTTAGCTTGTAATGACGCTGTAACAGCATATGATATAATGGAAATTATTAAAGAGGGAGCTGGCGATGATTATTCCTATTATCAATTATTAGGTATTCTTTATAAATATGGAAAAATGGAAGGTATTAGATTAGAAAGAGAAAGAAAAAAGGCTTTAGCCAACCCTAAAATTAGCTAAAGCAACACATATAAAACCAACTTAATTATATAACATATTTGTTTATTTGTAAAGAGGTATTTTATGATAAAAGGTAAAATTACATATAATAGTCCTTTGGAAAGGGATAAAATAAAGACTATATTAATTAGTTTAGGCATTGTAAAGATAGAGTACAAGCAAAGTAAAAGGGGTATAAGCTATATCCAGTTTATATATAATATAGACAAATAATAGGGCAATAAGTGTATTGTTTTGGTAAATAAAAAGTACTTGAAACATTGAGAAACACTAATAAAACACTTGCATATCCCCCCTATATGTGTTATAATATATAAGACAAATAAAAATGTTTACCCACTTTATGTGAAGTCTTTTAGACGTAGGGAAGATAATAACCTTTATAGGTTTTCTTCTTTACGTCTTTTTTATTTGTTAGAGTGCTCCAAAGTTATTTTAAATATTTCTATTTTTTTCTTATGAACTCTTTTTAATTAGTCCTAAGCAAGACTATAAAAGGCTTATAATTATGTGATTAAAGTTTTGAGATATATATTTTTTATTAGGAGGTAAAACAATGGAAGAAAACTTTAATATTGAAGATGACACGCTAGAACAAAAATTTACACAAGAAGATATTGAGAAATTAGCAACAGAAAAATTTGAACAGTATAAATATAATTTAGAATGTGATACTTATTTAGAAAAGAATAATATACCAAAAGAGATTAAAGAGATTATAAAGTTTGATAGTATAGAAACATTAGAAAAAAATGTAACTATGCTTAAAGAGGTATTTGGGAAACATATGCCAGGTGTAGAAATTGTAAAAACTGGTGGTGCTATTCCTGGAAGTAGTAATGCCGTATTGGAGAGCAATAAAAATAATATTATTAGGAAAGCATTTGGACTTAATTAATAATAGGAGGTAATATATGGGTATAGAATTAGTAACAAAGTATTTACCGTATGTAGACGAAGTTTTTACAACAGAAAGTAAAAGAACTTTATTGACTAATAATGATTTTAGTTGGAATGGGGCAAAGTCTATAAAGGTTTACAAGGTAACTACTGCTAAAATGAATGATTATAATAGAACTGGTGAAAATAATGGTTCAAGATATGGAGAAGTTGAAACATTAGACGCAACTACTGAAACAATGACATTATTAAAAGACCGTTCATTTACATTTGAAATAGACAAGTTAGATACTAACGAAACAGAAGGGCAGTTAGCTAGTGCTAGTGCTTTGGCTAGACAAATAAGAGAGGTATGTGTACCAGAAATAGATACATATGTTTATAATATTATGTGTACCTACGCTGGTAATAAACCAAGTGCAATAGCTTTAACACACGAGAATATATATGATGAAATTATAAAGGCTAATAGTGTTTTAGATGATAACGAAGTACCTGAAACAAATAGGGTAATGCTTGTAACACCTCAAGTATATCTATTACTTAAAAAGTGTAAAGATATAACTATGGAAACTAATATCGGTAATGAATTAAGATTAAAAGGTGTTATAGGTATTATAGACGGAGTTACTGTTATTAAAGTACCAGCTAATAGGCTACCTGATGACTTCGGATTTATGATAGCACACCCTGTTGCTACTGTATCTCCTGTTAAACTAGAAGACTATAAAATACATAATAGCCCACCAGGAATAAGTGGAGACCTTGTTGAAGGACGTATATGTTATGATGCCTTTGTTTTAGATAATAAAGCAAAAGCTATTTACTATCAAGCTAAAACAGAAGAATAATAGATAACCCCTACTAATATGTAGGGGTTTTGTAATAGGAGGAAACTATGAGAAACTTAAACACATTATTTATTAAAGCTAAAAATAATATAAAAAATAATAAAGAGCAATTATATTTAGCGTTTATATCTTATAAAGATAATATGTATAATGCTACTTGTTGTTATATTAAAAATGGTAAAGAAACAAAAAGAGAAACAACAAATCATAAAACAAAAGAAGAGGCACACCAATATATAGAACATATGGTTGATAAATATCCTTATGAAGTGGATACTATTGTTCTTGAAGATTTAGGTCTAGAGGAGGTGTAATAAATGGCAAAAAGATTAAGGTTATCTACGCCAACAGAGGTAAGACGTACACTAGCTAAAATAGCTAATTTAGTTTATAATGGAGAATTAGACATAAAAATAGCTAATAGTTTAACTGTAACTTGTAATGCTATTTTAAATAGTATTAGGTTAGATGACCAGCAAAAACGTATTGAAGAAATAGAAAGAATATTGCAAGAAAGATAAATATATTATATAATAAATTGGAGCTAATCTTAATAAAGGGTTGTTAGCCTACTAACTCTAACAGGAGTTAGGGGGTGGTGTTATGACTACATATGAAGCTATATCATTGATGATAGGTTTTGCTACTCTAGTCATTTTGATAATAAATACAAAAAAATAACAGCCCCGTTCGGTCAAACTGTGGACTGTTATTAAATTATAAATAGTTTATAGTGGGCTAACAATTAAGATTAGCTTTTCTTTATATATATTATAACATAAACTACATACAATGTAAACAACTAAATACAAAAATATATAGACAAAAGATAAAAAATATAATAAAATACAAATTAGGATATTAGAAATAATAAATTACTTTTTGGTACTAGAACGGTACTAAAAATTTAAAAAACATACAAAAATAAAGCTAAAAACATACATTAAAAAAATAAAAAGCCTTAAAATACAGTATATACAAGTGTATGATAAAGAATTTTTAATGAGGTGGTATATGAATGAAAAATTTAAGTTTTAAAATAGGTAATATAGAGTTTAAAAATCCTGTTATGACTGCATCTGGTACTTTTGGAAGTGGTAAAGAATATGCTGACTTTGTAGACTTGAATAAGCTTGGAGCAGTTGTTGTAAAGGGTGTTTCTAAAACTGCTTGGACTGGTAATGAAACACCTCGTATTGCAGAAGTTTATGGAGGGATGTTAAATAGTGTTGGTTTACAAAATCCCGGTGTAGACGTATTTATAAAAGAAGATATACCATTTTTAAGAAATTATGATACAAAAATAGTGGTTAATGTTTGTGGACATTCACTAGATGAATATATCTCAGTAGTTGAAAGTTTAGCTAATGCTGATGTAGATGCTTTAGAGCTTAATATATCTTGTCCTAATGTGGCTGAAGGGTGTCTTAGTTTTGGTACAGATGCTAAAATGGTTGAAAAGGTTGTATCTAGTGTTAAAAAGGTTTCAAAACAACCTCTTATTGTAAAATTAACACCAAATGTTACAGACATAACAGAGATAGCAAGAGCCAGTGAAGTAGGTGGAGCAGATGCTATTTCTCTTATAAATACTATAACTGGTATGAAAATAGATATACATAAAAGAAAACCTATTTTAGCTAAAAAAATAGGAGGAATGAGTGGTCCTGCTATTAAGCCTATTGCTGTAAGAATGGTTTATCAAGTTAATAAAGTTGTTAATATTCCTATCATTGGTATGGGAGGTATATCAAATGGAGATGATGCAATAGAGTTTATACTAGCTGGTGCTAGTGGAGTTGCTGTTGGTACTGCTAACTTTATTAATCCATATGCTACAATAGATGTATTAAAAGGCATTGAAGATTATATGGATAAGTATAATATAAAAGATTTAAGAGAAATTAGAGGAATAGTAGATTAACTTATATTAAATAAATTATAAAGGTATGGTAATAAGCCATACCTTTATAATTTAAGGAGGAAATTATGATTATAGAAAACGCAAAAGAAAGTCATTTAAAAGAAATAAATGAAATCACTAATTATTCAATAATAAACACAAATTTTAATTTTAATTTTGAGCCTAAAACATTAGAAGATACAAAAAAATGGTATAATGAACATATTGAAAAAGATTTTCCTATATTAGTATGTTTAATAGATAGTCAAGTTGTAGGGTGGGCGTCTTTATCTACATTTAGAGATTATAGAGGGTATGATAAAACAGTTGAAGTGTCTTTGTATGTAAAAAATGAATTTAAAAGAAAAGGAATAGGAAGTTTATTATTAAAAAAAATTGAAGATGAAGCAAAAAAAAGAGATTATCACGCAATCGTTTCTGCAATTACTGGTGGTAACGAAGCAAGTATTAATTTACATAAAAAATTTGGATATGAAGTAAAATGTACATTTGAAGAAATAGGTTTTAAAAATAACACATTTTTAGATGTAGTATTTTTATATAAAATAATTTTTTAGTAAATGCATTATAAATAGTTATTCCTAATATTTTTTTGTTACAACTTTATAATTTTTCAAATTAATTATTGTAATTTTTCAAATTACAATGGTATTAAAACAAAACCTGGTTTATTATTTTTACTTAAAAAATAACTATAATTAATAAGTATGAAATTAAATTGTAAAATAAAAATCATTGAATATTATATATATTTATAGTATAATTTGTTTATATACCAAAATAAAGGTGGGATTATAAATGAATAAAAAGTTTGTATTACTTATAACAAGTTTAGTGCTTTTATTAAGTGTAAATGTATATGGAAATAATATAAAATATGAAAATGAATATTTTAAAATACAAAATAATAATAATGAAATAATTAGTAGAGAAACAATAACAATATTAGATAGTAATAATAATAAAATTGGAAACAAAAATTGGAGTAGTGCTGTTATATTAAACAATGGAAATTTATTAGTTGGTGAATATAAATCTAATAAATCATATGATTATTATGAGGTTAATAAACAAGGAGAACAAACCTTTATAACTAATAGTAAATATTATATAAAAGATATAAATAGTCAAACAGGTAATTTTATTACTGTTAACAATGAAAATGGAAATTATTATATGGGGGTATTAGACAGAGAATTCAACATAATATTTGATACTATTTTTTCTTATAAAACCAATGCTTTTAAAGATTATAGTGAGATTTTAAAGATAAAAGGTGGAGGATATGGAGTTTTTACTATAGATGGAGATGAACTAATACAACCTATATTTGATAGTATTAAAAAAATAGATAATAATAGTTTTGAATGCGTTTATAACAATAAAATATATACATTAAAAAATAGTAATGGAATATATATAAATCAAACAGCTATTAATAGTGTTGACAATTGGGCAAAAGATAGTGTGGAAAAGGCTAGTAAATTAAACTTTATATCTCAACAATTACAAGTAAAGCTAAATAGCAATATAACAAGAGAAGAATTTTGTGAAATATTAATTAAATTATATGAAGAAAAAACAGGATTTAGTATTTCAATAAATGCTAATAATCCTTTTATAGATACTAAAAATGAATTTGTCTTAAAGGCTTATAACTTAGGGATTGTTTCTGGAAAAAGTAAAAACAAATTTGAACCTAACCAATATATAACAAGAGAAGAAAGTTCTGTTATTTTATCTAATTTAATTAAAAAAATGGAATATATAATAAATGAAGTTTATTTTGAATATAAAGATGAAAAGCAAATATCTAGTTGGGCTAAAGAAAGTGTACAAATAGTTAGTAATGCTGGAATTATGACAGGGGACACTAAAGGTAATTTTAATCCTAAAAACAATTATAAAATAGTTGAGGCTATATCTACTATTATGAGACTTTATAACTTAAAATAATTTTTATAAGATTATTATTAAAGGAGAAATTTGAGATGCCTAAATATGTATATACAGCCATAAATGAAAATGGTGAAAAAGTAAAAGGCTTTATAGAAGCAGATAGTATAGGAGAATTTAATTTAATATTAAAAGGTAGAAAAGAATATTTAATAAAGGTTAAAAATACAGAAGAAAGTAATATTTTTGAAAATAAATTTAGAATACCTAAAAAAGAACTTTTTGTTATGTGTAGACAGTTTTCTTCTATGTTATCATCTGGTGTAAACTCAGTTAAATGTTTAGAGATTTTATATAATCAAACTAAAAATAGAAAAGTAAAAATTGCATTATATGAAGTATATGAACAGTTACAAACTGGTAAGAACTTATCAGAGGCTATGGAAACTTTAAATGGAGCCTTCCCTGAGTTTATGATAAATATGATTAAAGCAGGTGAGATGAGTGGGTCTTTAGAAGAAGCCATAAAAAGATTAGCTATACAATATGAAAAGGATATAAAAATAAGAAATAAAATAGTATCATCTATGGTTTATCCAGTATTTTTATTAGTTGCTAGTATTTTATCTGTATTAATAATGTTTGGATTTGTATTACCTAAAATAATGGACATAATAGGTAGCCCAGAGGATATGAATATTTTTAGCCGTTCTTTATTTAGTATTGCTAATTTTTTAAAAGAAAACTGGTTAGTATGCCTTATTGTTTTGTTAGTATTGTTAATAGTGTTTTCCATATATGCACAAACGGATAAATTTAAAAAAGATTTCTCAAAATTTAAAGTTAAAGCACCTTTAATAGGTAAACTATATGTTACTATGATAGCTGGTATTTTTACTAGAACTTTAAGTACACTTTTTTTAAGTGGTACAACTCTTATAGATGCTATACAAATGGCTGGAAAAGTTATAAATAATAGCTATATAGACGATATGTTACAAGAGGTTATAAATGATATAACAAATGGTATGACATTTTCAGATTCTTTGATTAAAGCAGGGATATTCCCTTATAATGTAACATCTATGATAAGTGTTGGTGAAGAAACTGGTTCATTAGAAGAAATATTAGCTCAAACATCGGATTATTATGATATGGTAGCTGAAGATGCTATACAAAAAATGTCTTCTATTATAGAGCCTATAATGATTATACTTTTTGGTATTATTGTATTAGTTATATTAGCAGGTGCATTTGTACCTATTTATACTATGTATAATAATATTGGAAGCATTTAGTATTAAGAGAGGAGATTAAATATGCCAGTTTCATTGGATATAGATAATGGATATATAAAAATTATTGAAGGGGAACAGTCAAATAATAAAATTAAAATAAAAAAATCTATTATAAAAGAAATAGATAAAACTTATGTACATAACGGATATGTTAATAATAAAACTGAATTAACTTTAGTCTTGACAGACATAGTTAGAGAATATGATTTAAAAAATAAAGAGTGTTATATAGCTATAAATACTACAGATACAATAACTAAAGAGATTACATTACCAAAAACTAAAAGTAATCATTTAGAAAAGCTTATTAAAAATTCTATAAAAGAACTTTTTGGAGATATAGTAAATTTATGTATAGATTATAAGGTATATGAAGAGTTTAAAAAAGATGGGAAAAATTTTTATAGAATACTTATTTATGGAGTACCACTTAAAATTGTACAAGATTATAAATCAATAATTACTAACTGTGGACTTATACCTAAAGTATTAGATATAAAACGAAGTGCTATAAGTAAACTTTTAGATTATAAAATAAATAATAATGATATAAAAAATAATATTAAACTTTTTATAGACATAAGTGGAGATAATATGCTTTTTAACTTAATGTCAGGAAATATACCATTATATAAGAGAGATGTAGACATATCTGAGGATATAAAAAGAGAAAAATTATTTTTAAATAGAGATGATAAAAAAGACTTATTAGACGAAGAAAATAGTGAATTTTTAGAAGAAGTAGCTACAACTTTTGATGAAAATATTAATAAAAATGATGATGAAATAACTTTTTTAGAAGACCAAGATTATTTTCAAGAAGAAGCTAGTTTTGTTTCTCCTATATTATTAAAAGTTTATGAAGAAATAAACAAAATAATACAGTTTTCTATGTCATTAAATAGTGAAAATAATATAGAAAAAATCTATTTATATGGAGATAGAGAAGATTTAGATGAAATATCAGAATATATAGATAATAATATAAACTCATCGACAGAAAAAATTTATGAAATATCAAATGTAAAATCAGACCAAGAGATTGATATATCTAAGTTTTTTATTGCCATTGGTAATATTTTAAGGAAGTGATAAAAAGTGAAAAATGATACTTATAAAGATATAAATTTTTTTGAACCTAAAATAGATATAAATATAGATGAAAAGGATATATTTATAAAGCAAGGATTATTAAAAAATAGTATAAAAATATATATTGTAGTATTTTGTATAACTATGATATATCTCGTATTTAATACTATTAAGGTTAATATAAAATATAATTCTGTACAAAGAGATATTAATGAAATACAAGAAAGTGAACTGACTAGCAATAGTTTAAAATCTGTTATAGAAGAGCAAACAATGCTTACAGATATATTTAACAAATATAATCAAAACAATAAAGTTTCATCAGATATATTAAATCAAATACAATCTACAAAAACTGAACAAATATCTATAGGTGAGATAAACTGGACTTTAGATAGTATAACGTTAAGTTGTTTTAGTACGTCTGAAAAAGACGCTATATTATTTACTAATAAACTTAGAGAAAATGAAAATTTTAAAAATATAGTATATACAGGTGGTAATTCATCTTTAATCGATGGTACGTTTAAATTTGAATTAAATATTATAATATAAAGAGGTTTGTTATGAATAAACTAAGTAAACGAGAAATATCACTTATTATTATACTTGTTAATCTAATAGGATATTATATACTTTTTAATGTTATTGGATTAAGTATATCAAATATGAATAAAAACAAATTAGAACAGTATGAAGAACTTAAAGCACAACAAGATATATTAGAAATAGAAAATATGAAAAATCAGGTTGATACTGAAAATTTAGAAATTATAAGTCAAAAAAATACAGAAATGAAGAATAAAATATTTTCTAAAACTAATAGTGAAAATATACATTATTTTATAAGCCAAGTGGCTCAAAAATCAAATGTTACTCTATCTAGCATAAACATTGAAAATCTTATGGCAGAGGAAACAAATGAAGACTTAACTGTAGAACAAAGTACAGTTGAAGAGGTTAGTACAGAGCAAAGTAGTGAAAACGTAAATAGTAATGAACAAAATATAACTCAAACAGAGATAAAAGATGAAGCTTATAATATAGATATAGAACTTATAGGTAAATATGAAGACATAGTTAATTTTATAAAAAATATAGAAAGCTATGAAAAAACTATTTCTATAACAGACTTTAACACAACGCTACAAGATGGGACAACAAATTCTAAAATTAAAATGAATATTTATACAATAACTAAAGAGAAAAATGATAATGAATTTATTATAAACTAACCTATAAAAACAAAGGTGATATTAATGATAAAAAAAAATAATAAAGGGTACATATTAATAGAAGTTTCTATATTTATTATAATTATAAGTATGCTCTGTGTATCTTTAACTTTGATTATATCTAATAAAATAAATATTAATAAAAATGACAAAATAGAGGCTAATTTATATCTAACAGCTAAATCTACAATAAATGTTTTAGAAGATTATTTTAAAGAAAATAAAACTATTTTAAAACAATATAGTAAAAAACAAGAAACTGGAAAATTTTATATAAAAGAAAGAGATGACATAGAAAGTATTTCAGTATCTTTTTTAGAGTATAATACAACAACTTCATTAATAAAAGTAACCGTTACAGACAACTTAAATAATCAATTAACATTATCTGCTAAAATACCATATAATTAGCTAAAGGAGATATTATAATGAATAAAAATGGATATAGCTTGTTAGAAATTATAGTAGCTATTACTATATTTTCAATTTTTGCTACTAGTATAACTATAGCATTTTCTACATATACAGATATTTCTAAAAAAAATAATATAGTAGCTATTGAAAGAATTAGTATTGTTTCTAATTTAGAAAAGTTCTTATCTACAAAAACTTATGATGATAAAACCACAAAAAAAGTAACTTTAGTAAAAGAAGAGGGATTTAAAGAATTACCAGCTGAAATTTTTTGTATTGAAAAAGAAGAAACAAGTAATAAAAGTAATGAAAGTTTAAAAGCTTTTATAAAAGAAAAAAATAAATAATTATAAAAAATAAGTATGTAGCTTGGTGAGAATTATGAAAAAACTTTTAAATAAGAGTGGATATACATTAATAGAAATTATTATTTCTATGTCAATATTTTCTGTAGCATTAGTTATGATAACAGGATTTTATATAAATTTTACTAAATTCCATAACAATATAGAAACTAATAGTATTCAAAATACGCATATTATAAATGCATTAAATTATATAAAATACAGTATAGATGAAACAACATATTTACAAATAGTTTCTAAAGAAGAAGTAGAAAAAAATAAGAATAAGGGCTCTGACTATGGATATATTATGTTAGATAATGGAAATATAGTATCAGGTAGGCTAGATGATAGTGACAATTCTATAATTTTAAGTGAAAATGATTTGAAAAGTAAAATAAATATAAAATTTAAAAAAAATAATCAGTCTCCTAGCGATTTAATTATAGAACTATTAGTTCCAGAAGCATCAAATCAATTAGTATCATATATAAATATGCAGAATATGCAGTATAATAATATACAGATACAAGGAGATGAAGGTGTTGCTATAATATATAAAAAGGAATAAATTTTTAGGAAGTGAACATAAATGGATATAAAAACCCAAAAAGAAAATAAAAAATTTAATAATAAAAATATACCTATTGGTGAAGTTCTTTTACAAAATAAAATGATAACTGAAGAACAACTTGAATATGCTCTTAAAGTACAAAAATCTAGAGGTAAAAGATTAGGAGATATGCTTATAGAGCTTGGATATGTAAAAGAAGATGAAATAACCAAAGCACTTGGAGAAAGGTTAAAAGTTGATTATGCTGACCTTTCAAAGTTTAAAATTAAATTAAATGCTTTAGACCTTTTGACTAAAAGCTATGCCGAAGAAAATAAGATTATACCCATAGAGTGTAATGACAGAATGGTAGTTATTGCCACTAGTGACCCTATGAATTTTTATCTTATGGACGATATAAAAATTAGAACAGGGCGTAATGTTAAGTTTGTATTATCTACTAAGACAGATATAGAAAGAGCCATAGCACAATATTATGATGAAACTTCATCACAAGTTAGAGCCAATGTTAATCAACAATTTGAGTTAGAAAAATTATCTATCATTGACTTAGATGAACAGTTAAAAAATGAAATAGAAAATGCACCAATTGTAAAGTTTGTTAATACTTTAATTTTTAATGCTGTATCTAGTAATGCCAGTGATATACATATAGAACCTAGTAAATTTAACACTAAAATAAGAATGAGAATAGACGGTCAACTTATTGAAAAAATGGAGATAAATATTGCCGCTCATAATAGTTTAGTCACTCGTATAAAAATTATGGCAAAAATGGATATATCTGAAAAAAGAATACCACAAGATGGTAGAATAGAAATACAAGAAAATGGAAGAAACATTGATTTGCGTGTATCAAGTATACCTACTGTTTTTGGTGAAAAAATTGTTATAAGAGTTCTTGGAGGAATGGGAAATTTATTAGGAATTAGTAATTTAGGACTAACTTCTAAAAATAGTACATTGTTTAATAAAATAATAAAATCTCCTAATGGTATTATACTTGTATGTGGACCAACTGGAAGTGGTAAAACAACTACATTATACTCTATATTAAAAGAAGTAAATAAAAGTACTGTAAATATAGTCACCATAGAAGACCCAGTAGAATACAGATTAGATGGTATTTCACAAGTTCAAGTTAATAACAAAACTGGACTTACATTTGCAAGTGGTCTTAGGTCTATATTAAGACAGGACCCAGATATTATAATGCTTGGTGAAATAAGAGATACAGAAACAGCTGAAATAGCTGTTAAGTCTGCTATAACAGGGCATTTAGTTTTATCTACAATACATACTAATAGTGCAGCAGGAACAATACCTAGACTTATTGATATGAATATAGAACCATTTTTACTTTCTTCAGCCATAGTTGGTATTATAGCACAAAGACTTGTAAAAAGATTATGTCCAAAATGTAAATTTGAATATACATCTACTAAAGAGGAAATGGAATATTTAGGGATAGATACACCTATAAAGTTATACAAAGCTACTGGATGTAAAGAATGTGACCAAACAGGATATAAAGGAAGATTGGCTATACACGAAGTTTTACCTGTAACAACAGATATAAAAAGATTAATTGGGCGTAATGCTAACGAATATGAAATAGAAGAAGTTGCTATTAAGCAAGGGATGACAACTCTTAAACAAGATGGTACAGAGTATGTTATAAAGGGAATCATATCTATTGAAGAACTTATGAGAGCCACTTATTCTATTTAATAAGAGGTGTATAATTTGTATAATAATATTAAAAATAATAAAGGATTTACATTAATAGAAACAATGGTAGTTATATTTATACTATCATTACTTATAAGTATAACTATACCTAATTTTTATTTATTTATTAAAAATACACAAACAAAAGAAAATCTCACAACAGCAAAAAATATATATATTTCTACTCAATGTGTTTTAAATGATATTATACTTGAAAAACATAATGTATCATTTCCGACAACTAATGATAAAAATATTATAGAAAAAGAATATGACTATTCTAAAAAATATCAGGTTAGTAATAATAATTTTACTATTGATAATACTATAAATACACCTATAAAAATTATACTAGCCAATGGAGGCTATATTAATGGATTAAACTATACAAAGTGGGATAAAGACTTTAAAGAAGAATTTTTTAACAATGTAGAAATTGTATATGATTATAATAATTTTGTAGTAAAAAGTGTGTCATATAAAGGCATAATTTACCATAAATAAATAGTTGAAATTTAATAAAATTTATGATATAATTTTATTAAATTATACGGGGATGCAATGGTTTCGACGGGGGTTTTGAAGATAGAGATAGCCATTCGTAGAGAGGTCTACGTTAAAAACTCAAAATTCTTAAAAATTAAACGACAAAGATAATTTTGCGTTTGCAGCTTAATTAAAAGCTGCCATCAGCCTTTAGTCGCTTACTGCTAAAGTTACTGGTGCCGAATAGGTAAGGAACTTTACTCTATAAGCTTTGCTAGAGTAAAAGATATTATGAAGCTACTTAAAATAATAAACTTGTTAGTTAGTGGTTATTTTAGGGAATGTTTTTTAACTAACTGTAATGGGAGAGTTCTTTATTGACGGGCTTTCGGACAGGAGTTCGATTCTCCTCATCTCCATACTATATAATTTTAATACTTTAAAACCTTTTAAAGCCTTGATTTTTCAAGGTTTTTTATTTTATAAATTTATCAAAAATAATAAAAAAGGATAAATTCGGGGTAAACTCGGGGTAAACTTTTTTGTATCAAAAAGTTAAATTTTGAATAGCGTTCTCTTTTTGCTTGTCTGAAATATGAGCATAAAGATTTCGCTAGATAACATATTACAAAACTTGTGTATTAAATCATAAAATTTTCAGTCAATTTATTTTAATCATATTAACACTAGTCTTTTTATAACTTCCATATAGTTTTATATCTTTAAATTTTTAATGTATTAGTCTAATAGTATTTTGTTTTAATTTTTCTAAATATATATTTAGAGTTAAGTTTATTAAAGATTAATATACCTATAGAATAAATATTAAAATTTAATACAAAAAGTAATTTTATGTAAAATAGACAACTGTACTATTATATGTGAATATTAAATAAATACTATTTAGGAATAGTAAATTATAAAAAGATTTAGATATTCCTAAATATTGCATTAATATAACATAAAAATATAATAAAATACACTTTGTAAATGAAATATAAAATATTAAAATGTATTTTGTATGTTAGTATAATTTTATATTGGATTAAATACTAATTTAAGTTCATTTACTCATAAAATTTTATTGGAAATACTAGTTATCAATAGTAAAACAATAAAAGTAGATAAAAAACCATATTTATTATATTTATAGTATAAAATAACTTTAATAAAGTTTTTATTTTAACTTTTACATAACTCTAGAACTTACTATCAATTATTCCCTATAAATCAATTTATATGAATAATCAAAAAATATAATATATAGTTATAGTTAAAACTTTTTTTAAGCATAGGTTAAATTAATATAAAGTCCATAATTGAAATATTGTAAGACATAAGTATTTAATATAAGATTCAATAAGAAAAACAATATTTAGTATATTAAAATATACTATAAAAGTGAGTTATAATTAAACTAATAGTTTTAAATTTATAATTAATATTAAATTATAAAAAACAATATAAAGTATAAAATTTGAAAAAATATTATTAAAAGTTAGATATATTTATAGAATAATTTTATAGAATTATTAAAAACTTTTAAAATGGTAGGCTAAATAGTTATCATTTTTTACATATAAATTTTTAAAATAGATTTTATAAATAATTAGGAGGTAATTTATTATGAAAAAAATTAATTGGAAAATAAGATTTAAAAATCCTATATTTTGGCTAAATGTATTATTAGCAGTAGCAACTCCAATACTTGCTTATTTTGGTATTAATGGAAGTGATTTAACAAGTTGGAGTAGTTTATTTAGCTTAGTTTTAGATGCACTTAAAAATCCTTATGTAGTTGGACTTGTTTTAGTATCTTTATGGAATAATATTATAAATCCTATGACTAAAGGTATTACAGATTAGGGGGGAGGTTTATGAGTAGAGATATAACTTTGCTTCATCCTGAAGTACAGGCGATAATACCTAAATTTTTAAATGAGTGTAAAAATAGGGGGCTTATAGTTAAAACAACGGATACAGTAAGAACCAAGGCAGAACAAGATAAACTATATGCACAAGGAAGAACTAAACCTGGGAATATAGTAACATGGGTAAAATATCCGTATTCTAATCACAATTGGGGTATGGCATTTGATATATGTAGAAATGATGGTAAGGGTGCTTATAATGACAGTGATGGCTGGTTTAAAAAAGTAGGGCAAGTTGGTAAAAGTTTTGGGTTAGAATGGGGAGGAGATTGGAAAGATACACCAGATAAGCCACACTTTGAACTAACTAAATATGGCGATACAAATACATTGGTTAAAAAATATACTACGCCAGAAAATTTTAAAAAAACGTGGAAAGAGGTGGAAAGTTATATGTTTGTAAATAGAAATTATAGCTACAATGGAAAAGTTAAATCTTTTAATGTTATAAATGAAAAGGGAGAAAACTTTATAAGAGTTCGTGATTTAGCAGAACTTTTAAATAAAAATATAACTTATGATAAAAATACTAAAATAACTAATTTAGATGATATTCTAAATAATGTAAGCATAGAAGTTGGTAATAAAAAATCTACTGTTAAGGCTATTAATAGTAATGGGTTTAACTTTGTTAAAGTAAGAGATATAGCCGACTTTTTAGGATTTGAAACAGGATATAATGAAACTAATAATAGTGTATTTTTTAAATTAAAAAATTCTATTATTGAGAAATTAAAGATATTTAAAAAGTAGGTGTTAATATGAATATTTTTGAAACAAAGATAAATTACATAATATCTATTATAACGGCTATATTATCGGCTATATTAGGGGATTTTTGGTTTTTATTTATATTTTTATTAGGACTTAATATTATAGATTATATAACAGGTATAATGAAAGCTAGATATTTAAAAAGAGAAAGTTCAAGGCGAGCATTGAAAGGCTTTGTTAAAAAGTTTTTAATATGGTGTTTAGTGGCTATGGGTTTTGGACTTGGGATTACTTTTGAAAAAATAGGCAATATAATAGGTATAAATTTACATATAATGTTAGCTATTGGTTGGTTTATTCTTGCCCATTGTATAGTAAATGAGTTTAGAAGCATTTTAGAAAATATGGTTGAGCTTGACAAGGGGTATCTAGTACCTAAATGGCTAATAAAAGGATTAGAGGTTACTAACAAATTAATTGATAAAAATGTTAATAATGTGGTTAGTAGTTTTGATGATAAAACAAGGAAAGGAGGGAAACTATGAAGAGCTTTATAAGCTGGATAGGAGGTAAAAAACTATTAAGGGAGAATATAGTAAGTATGTTTCCTACTAATTATGATAAATACGTAGAGGTATTTGGTGGAGCTGGTTGGGTTCTTTTTCATAAAAAAGAAGAAAAAGAAGAAATTTATAATGATATGAATAGTAATCTTATAAATTTATTTAAAATAGTAAAATACCATCCAGATGCATTTATAAAAGAATTAGAATTTTATTTAAACTCAAGAGAATTATTTGATAATATGAAAGAAGAGGTAAATTTAAAAAGCTTAACTGACATACAAAAAGCAACTAGATTTTTTATACTAATAAAAAATAGTTATGGTAGTAAAATGGGGAGTTTTGGCGTTAGAAAAAGAGATATAACAAAATCTATAGAGTATATAAAAGAAATTAGTAAAAGGTTAAACAAAGTAATTATTGAAAATTTAGATTTTGAAAAAGTTTTAAATAAGTATGATAAAGAAGAAACATTATTTTATTTAGACCCACCATATTTTAAAACAGAAAATTATTATAAAGATATAGAATTTAATGAGCAAGACCATTTAAGATTAAAAGAGGCTTTAAGTAATATAAAAGGTAAATGGATATTATCTTATAATGATTGTAATTATATAAGAGATTTATACAAAGATTATAATATACAAGAAATAGAAAGACAAAATAATCTTAAAATAAAATATGAAAATAATTCAAGATATAGAGAGCTAATAATAAAAAACTATTAATAATTTATTTTAAGATGATAATATTATCGTAATTATAAAGTTAATATTTTAGATTAAAGAGGAAAAATAGGGAGGTTTTACTCCCTTTATTTTTATATATGTATAAAAATTTAAAAAATAGCTAAATATGTTTAAAATGATGTATTTTAGTACTTTTCATTAACAGAATTGTATGATATAATATTAAAAAATTTATTAAATCTTAGGAGTGTGATTTTATTTGGATTCTGCTGGTTTGCAGTTTATAATTTTAATTATTTTAATTTCTTTGTCTGCTTTTTTCTCTATGTCAGAAACTGCCTTAACATCTCTTAGTAAAATAAGGCTTAGAACAATGATTGATGAAAATATAAAAAATGCCAAACTTATACAAAATGTTTTAGAAGACCCAGCTAAGCTATTAAGTGCAATATTAATAGGCAACAATCTTGTTAATATTGGAGCTTCTTCTATTGCAACAGCTATGGCAATAGATAGATTTAAAAGTCAAGGTGTTGGTATTGCAACAGGAATTCTTACTATTATAATATTAATATTTGGTGAGATTACACCAAAAACTTTTGCTACTAAAAATTCAGAAAAAATTTCTATTTTTGTTATAAAGCCTATAAGATTTTGTGTATTAATTTTTACACCAATTATATTTATTTTAAATATAATTACTGGATTTTTTTTAAGATTACTTGGTGTAAAAAAGGATGAAAAATTACCAACTATTACAGAATCTGAACTACTCACAATGGTTAATGTTAGCCACGAAGAAGGGGTTTTAGAAATAGATGAAAGAGAAATGATTAATAATGTTGTATATTTTGCTAATAATGATGCTGAGGATATTATGGTTCCTAGGACGGATATAGTGGCTATAGATATAGATTCAACATATGACCAGCTTATTTCATTATTTAAAGAAGAAACGTTTTCTAGAATTCCTGTTTATGAAAATTCAATTGACAATATAGTTGGAATTATTTCTTTAAAAGATTTATTATTTATAGACAAATCTAAAGAATTTAATATAAAAGATTATATGAGAGAACCATTTTTTACTTATGAATCTAAATCTTTAAAAGAACTCTTTGCAGAGATGCGTATAAATAGAATTCCTATGGCTATAATTTTAGATGAATATGGAGGAACATCAGGTATAGTCACTTTAGAGGATATGCTAGAAGAAATAGTAGGGGATCTTGCTGACGAATATGACCAACACGAACAGGAAATAACAGTTATAAAAGAAGATGAGTATATTGTTGAGGGTTCTACTAAGATAGAAGATGTAAACAATATGCTTGGTACAAATTTTGAATCTAAAGATTTTGAATCTATTGGAGGTTTTGTTATAGAAATTTTTGGTAAATTTCCTGAAAAAAGTGATTCTATAAGAATTAATAATGTAAAATTTATTGTTGAAAAAATAGAAAAAAATAGAATAGAAAAACTTAGAATATTGATAGATGAAGTATAAAAATATAGTATTTTAAAATTTGTTTTTTATATTAAAATATACTATAAATATTATTAAATATATAGTTAATTTGTATAAAATAATATTATTTTAAAAATAAATTAAAAATATATTGACAGAATAAATAAAATATTGTAATATAATTATATAGTATTTGGATTGTTACTGGTTAAGCAGGCTATACCATTTTCTATGTAAATTTGCTATGTTATAGCTTAATTTATGTTATGAAAGTAGGTATAGTCTTTTTTATGCCTACAAAATTTAATGAGGTGTACTTATTATGAAAGTTAAAAAAGTTATTAATAACAACCTTGTAAAATCATACAATGAAAAAAATGAAGAAATACTTGTTATGGGATGTGGCATTGGGTTTAAAAAGTCTATTGGAGATGAAATAGATGAATCTAAAATAGAAAAAATATATATATCAAAAGATAAAGAGTCATCTAATAAGCTTATAACTTTATTAGAAAATTTGCCAATAGAATATATACAGTCAGCAAATGAAATTATAAGCTATGCAAAAATATCATTAGGCAAAAACTTAAATGAAAATATTTATATAACTCTCACAGACCATATAAGTTTTGCAGTTGAGCGCTTTAAAAAAGGAATAAAAATAAAAAATGCTCTTTTATGGGAGATAAAAAGATTTTATAATCACGAATTTCTTATAGGTAAGGAAGCTCTTTCTATAATAAAAAGACGAATAAATGTTGATTTACCTGAAGATGAGGCTGGATTTATAACACTTCATATTGTAAGTGCTTTGATGGATTCATCTAACGTTGGTGAAACAACAGAAATGACAAAGGTAATACAAAATATTTTAAATATAGTTAGATATCATTTTAATGTAGAATTTGACGAATATTCTCTACATTATGAAAGATTTATAACACATCTTAAGTTTTTTGTACAAAGAGTTTTTAGTGGAGTAGAAATAGACGATGATGATAAAAGTTTTTTACTTATTTTAAAAGAGCAGTATAAAAAGGAGTACCAATGTGCTCTAAAAATAAGAAAATATATTCAAAATGAGTATGGATATGACCTTACAGAAGATGAAATGGTCTATATTACTGTTCATATCAAAAGAATAATAACTCAGTAGGGAGGAGTTTATATGGATTATAAAAAATTAGCAGAAATAATTCTTGAAAATGTTGGTGGCTCAGATAATATAACAGGGCTTACACATTGTGCAACGAGGCTTAGATTTAATTTAAAAGATGAAGATAAAGCCAATACAGAAATTTTGAAAAAAACAAAAGGAGTTATGGGTGTTGTTAAAAGTGGTGGACAATATCAAGTTATAATAGGTAGTGACGTTGCTAGCGTTTACAAACCTTTAACAACTATAGCCAACATTAACGTGACAGAAAATAACCAAAAAGAAGCTGTACAAAAAAAGAATATAGGAACTAAAATCGTTGATACATTAACAGGTATATTTACACCAATATTACCAGCTATTACAGCAGCAGGTATGATTAAAGCTGTATTATCACTTCTTGTTGTTTTTAAAGTTGTTGAAAGTACTTCTCAGTCATATCAAATAATAACATTTATGGCTGATTCAGCATTTTATTTTTTACCTATACTACTTGCAAGTTCTGCAGCTAAAAAATTTAATTGTAATCAGTATCTTGCAATAATGGTAGGGGGCATATTACTTCACCCTACATTCGTTAGTATGGTTAATTCAGCCAATGAAACAGGTGAGGTTATTAAGTTATTTATGATACCTATATATAATGCTAGTTATTCTTCATCTGTTATACCAATAATCCTTTCAGTGTGGTTTATGTCTTATGTAGAACCTTTTGCAGATAAAATATCTCCAAAGGCAATAAAATTCTTTAGTAAACCACTTATAACAATACTTATTACAGGTACTGTTGCACTTTCTGTATTAGGTCCTATTGGATATATTATAAGTAACTATATTGCAGATTTCTTAAAAATGATGGAAAGCTATAGTTGGTTAGTATCAACAATATTAGGAGCTCTATTCCCACTTCTTGTTATGACGGGAACTCATTATGCTATTGTTCCTATTGGTATAAATAATCGTATGACTATGGGATATGATAGTATGGTATATCCTAATAACCTTGCATCTAATGTTGCTCAAGGTGGAGCTACTCTTGCTGTTGCATTAAAAAGTAAAGTTGCTGATATAAAACAACTTGCATCATCATCTGGGATTACTGCTGTTTGTGGTATAACAGAGCCAGCATTATATGGTGTAAATGTTAGATTTAGAACACCTTTATATTCAGCTATGATAGGTGGTGCAGTTGGTGGATTTTTTGCAGGTATTAGCAAGATAAAAAATTATTCTGGTGGTTCTCCAGGGCTTTTAACACTTCCAAGTTATATTGGTAATGACAGTTTAAGAGATTTTTATTTAGCTTGTATAACAGCTGTTATAGCTTTTGTTGTAGCTTTTGTTGTATCATTCATATTATATAAAGACCCTATTGAAGAAGTAGAAGAACCTAAATCAAACAATAACAAAGATGATATAAAAACAGATGAAGGTTTAAAAGAAAAATTACCTGAAAGTAATAATGGGACTACTACTTCAATCTTATCACCAGCAAAAGGTAAAGCAGTGCCTTTAAGTGAAGTAAATGATGCTGCATTTTCTCAAGAAGTAATGGGAAAAGGTGGAGCTATAATATTAGAAGATGGAAAAATTTATTCTCCAGTAGATGGAGAGATTGTTGCTATATTTGATACTCTACACGCAATAGGCATAAAAACAGATGATGGAACAGAGGTACTTATGCATATTGGTATTGACACAGTTAAACTTGGTGGCAAGCATTTTAAAGCTTATGCAAAAGTTGGAGATAAAGTTAAAGCTGGTACTTTACTTGTAGAGGCAGATATTGAAAAAATAAAAGATGAAGGATATGATATAATTACACCAGTAATTATTACAAATTCTTACGATTTTGGTGATATCCTTCTTGCAACAAATGATAATATTAACGTAGGTGATAGCTTTATAAAAGCTATAAGATAAAAGGAGGGTTTTATATGAATAAATTACCTAACAACTTTTTATGGGGAGGCGCAACAGCAGCTAACCAATGTGAAGGTGGATTTGGAAAAGGTGGAAAAGGCTTAGCTATTGTTGATGTTATCCCTTGGGGTGAAAATAGAAGAAAAGTAATGCAAGGTAAATTAAATTATAAAGATTTACCAAAAGATTCTTACTTTCCAGGTAGAGAAGCTATAAATATGTATGAAAATTGGAAAGAAGATGTAGCTTTAATGGCTGAAATGGGCTTTAAGTGTTATAGATTTTCATTTGCTTGGTCAAGAATATTCCCAACTGGTGAAGGAGAGGCAAATGAAGAGGGACTTAAATTTTATGAAGATTTAATAGATGAACTTATAAAATATAATATTGAACCGGTGGTTACAATATGCCACTTTGATATACCATTAAATCTTGTTGAAAAATATGGTTCGTGGAAAAGCCGTAAAACTATCGATTTTTACGTAAAATATTGTGATATAATATTTAGAAGATTTAAAGATAAAGTTAAATATTGGATAACATTTAATGAAATTAATATGCTTTTACATTTACCTTTTATGGGTGCTGGTATAATGTTTGAAGAAGGAGAAAATGAAGAACAAGTAAAATATCAAGCAGCACATAATGAACTTGTAGCATCTGCTATGGCAACTAAAATTGCTCACCAAATAAATCCAGAATTTAAAATAGGTTGTATGCTTGCAGCAGGTCAATTTTATCCTTATTCTTGTAATCCAGAAGATGTATGGAGCTCTATAGAGAAAGATAGAGAAAATTACTTCTTTATAGACGTACAGTCTAGAGGAGAATATCCTTCTTATGCAAAAAAAATACTTGAAAGAAAAGGCATAAAATTAGAGATTGAACCAGAAGATGAAAAAATATTAAAAGAAAATACAGTAGACTTTATAAGTTTTAGTTATTACGCATCAAGACTTACAAGTGCAAATCCAGAAAATGGTGAGCAAACAGAAGGAAATGTGATTAAGTCATTAAAAAATCCATATCTTAAAGCTAGCGAATGGGGCTGGCAAATAGACCCTCTTGGACTTAGAATAACTATGAATAGTCTTTATGATAGATATCAAAAACCATTATTTATTGTTGAAAACGGACTTGGTGCTGTTGATACTATAGATGAAAATGGAAACATAAATGATGATTATAGAATAGACTATCTTAGTAAACATATTAAAGAAATGATTAATGCTGTTAATGAAGATGGAGTAGAGCTTATTGGATATACACCGTGGGGCTGGATAGACCTTGTAAGTGCATCAACTGGTGAAATGAAAAAAAGATATGGATTTGTCTATGTAGATAAAGATAATCAAGGAAATGGAACTCTTGAAAGAAAAAGAAAAAAATCATTTGATTGGTATAAGAATGTTATAAAATCAAATGGTGAAAATATATAATATCAAATAAAAATAGCTATTTATATTAATTTTGTTTGATAACTTTGTAAATTTTCAAATTAACTATTGTAATTTAAAAAATTAATTATTGTAAATTTTCAAATTACAATATAATTAAAACCAAAATTTGTTTATAATTTTTATCCTCAAGATAGCTTAATTAAAATAATAAATTAAAGGTGTTGAAAATCAACACCTTTAATTTATTAAAATTATTAACTATTTATTTTTCATTTTATTTTCATATAAGTATCTTGCTATATATATAAAAGGAGTATCTAAAATACTAGTTATTATAAATATAATATAGCTAGCTATAAATATACTTATTATAGTATTAAAATCATACACACCATAAAAAGCAAAAAATGTAAATAAAAGGGAATTTATAAGCTGAGAGGTAAGAGTAGAAAAGTTGTTTCTAACCCAAAGAAATTTTCTTTTATCACCACTAATTTTTTCTGTAAGTTCCCACCATTTATGATATATCCAAACGTCAAAAAATTGACTTATAGCATATACAACTAAGCTAGCTATCATAAGTCTAGGAGTATTAGAAAAAATCATTTTAAAAGGCTCATCCATACCATTAGTTACATCATATAAAAACCAGCTTTGAGATATAATGACAAATGATACAGAGGTTAATAGTCCAGCTACAACAGCTTTTTTAGAACTTTTCTTACCATAAAATTCACTTAATATGTCTGTTGCTAAAAAACTTGCACCAAATAAAACGTTACCAAGAGTTTGTTCTAAGGAAAAGGCTTTTACAACTAATAATACTTCTATGTTAGCAGTAATAACAGTAAATACAGTAAAACATATAAGCCCTTTTTCTCCTAAAAGATAAAACCATACTAAAACAAGACCATATATAACAAATACTGATAATATTAAAAGAATTTCATTACTAATCATTTTTGTTACCTCCAACACCAAAATCTGTATTTTCTAATAAAATATCTACTCTATTATTATTTTTATATATAGGATAAATATATTCTCTAAAGTTTTTTATAGTATTAGGGTCTGGTTTAATTTTAGTTTTATTTTTAACCATTATATTTATACATACTCGCTCAAAATTCTCAAGTCCAATAGCAATGTCTTTAAGCATAAATTCTATACTTTGTCCAGCTAAACCTTGTAAAAGACAAACTTCATCAAAATACTGTTTTATTATATTAACGTCTTTTTCTTCTATACCTTTATTTAAGAAACTTTCTCTATAATAATAATCAAATGTTTCTATACCTATTTTTGTTTTTATGGTTATACCAATATTTTTAAAATGATTTTTTAGATTGGGTATTTCATCTTTGTGAGCCCAATGACATTCAAAATGTAGTGTATTTATATTTTTATTTATACATACATCTTCGATTTTTTTCATAGTTTTTTTATCTAAGTCTACAAAACTACCAGAATTTACAATTTCTAAAGTGTTATATTTACCTGTGACTTTATTTAATTCTTGTTCATTTATTTTAAAACAATAGTCTTCATTTTTGTTAAAATCTGTATGATAGTCACAAAAACTACATTTTTTCCATTTACAACCACTACCAATAAGTAGAAGAATCTCTCTTTTATTTTTTTCTTCTATAGTAGAGTATCTAATTAAATTATCCATATAATCCTCCGTTTTATTAAGACAGAAAAACCACTAAAACTATGCCAAACTAAAAATATGTAAAATAGGTTATAATTTATTATTTTTAATAATATAAATATTGTATTGATATAAAAATAATAAAAAAGAGCTATATACATAGCTCAAATTAAATAAAATAAAACCAAAAGCATAGCAAATGGTAAGGATAATTTTAATTTGACCTAGTTTTGTTTAAAGACAGGAGGGTTTCGAACTGTCTATATAATATTAGCGACAACATATTAATAATATATTATCGCTAACATTATAACATAAACAAAACATAAATTCAATATTAATATTACATCATTTTTATAAATTCTTTTTTTAGCCTATTTATTATTCTTTTTTCTAATCTAGATATATATGACTGAGATATACCAAGCATATCGGCAACTTCTTTTTGAGTTTTTTCTATACCATCAGAGAATATACCATATCTAAGTTCAATTATTACACGTTCTCTTTTATCTAATTTATTTATAGCTTTTTTTAATATATCTCTATCAACTTCTTCTTCTAAATTTTTGTATATTACATCTATATCTGTACCTAAAATATCAGAAAGAAGTAGTTCATTACCTTCCCAATCAACATTTAAAGGTTCATCTATGGATACTTCTGTTTTTGTTTTAGTATTTCTTCTAAGATACATAAGAATTTCATTTTCTATACACCTTGTAGCATATGTAGCTAGTTTTATATTTTTATCAGCTCTAAATGTATTTATTGCTTTAATAAGACCTATGCTTCCAATAGATATTAAATCCTCCACATTAACTCCAGTATTTTCAAATTTTCTAGCTATATATACAACAAGCCTTAAATTCCTTTCTATAAGCTTTGCTTTTGCCATTTCTTCATCTTCTGTACCTAAAAGAGATATTATTTCAGTTTCTTCATCATTTGTTAAAGGGGCAGGCAACACATCTGTGCCACCTATATAAAATATAGTGTCATCATCTTGTTCTTTAAATATATTTATAATATTTTTTAATATACTTTTTACAGTAAGCATAGTATTACCTCCATTTTAAAAATAATTTAATTATTAATAACAATTTAATAACTCTGGATTTAAAAGTGCATTATAAAAATTGTCATTTGATAAATTAAAATTTGATATGGCAACAATAGCATCTTTTAATATAATTTTATTTTCTGTATGTATTTCTAATTTATCTATTTTTATACCTATTAAAAGTCCACTTTTTTTACCAATACTTTTAAAAGGAATAAAACGTATATCAGCTGTATTATCTAAAGTTAATAGCTTATTTAAGTCATCTTCTTGCTTTTCATAAAAAATAATTTTTAGTTTTTCTGGAAGAATGGGCTTAATAGCTATAAACTCAGCTATTATTACAGGTTTTTTCGTTATAGGTTCTTTTAAATTATTACCAGTATCTAAAAGTGCATTTAAACTTACATTTGTATTATTTTTATATAATGTAATGTTATAAAAGCTTTGTTTTTTTATAAATATTTTTTTATACCAGCTTAAAAAAAGTTTAATTATTATATATGTAGATATTATAGAAATAATAAGTATTTTTAGTGGAAAATGTTGTATTGTAAAATCTAATAAATTATTTAAAACACTATTTAGATTTATATAATAAAAAAGGGCAATACTTCCACCACCTATACAAAAAGAGGTTATATTTACTAATAAAAATATTTTAAAAAAATACTTAATAGTTTTTGGTTTAAATCCAATAATTATAGATATTATAAAAATAAGAGAAACTATAAAAATACTTAAAATATTAGAAAAAGGTATAAAAATAATAGTTAAAATATAAAGGAGTGTTGCAAAAAATGAACTAAAAGCAAGTCTTTTTAAACTAATTTTACTTTTAATAAGTTTATTAACTATAAAAAAAATAAAATATACCATAATAAAGTTTATTAAAAATAAAATATCAACATAAACTTCTATTTGCATTAAATCCCTCCAAAAAGCTTTTATACATAAAATTATATAAATAAATTAAAGAAAAATTTGCTATATTTTGGGAGGTGTATATAAAAATAACTCGACATTAAAATCAATTTTTTTAATACTTTGTATCAAAATAAACAAGATATTATTTTTCTTGGATATTTTGTAATTTAAAAAATTGTATACTGCAATATTTTTGATGCTTTGAGTCCCAAAATTGCAATTTTTATTTATTTTGACACTTTGTTCCAAAAAAATGAATTGCAATAGGATTAAAATAAAAAGTAAGTTTATAATTTTTCTCTTAAAAAATAAAGTCATAGCTTAATTGAACGTACTAAAAAAGGAGCTTATAGCTCCTTTTTTTTACTACGTTCATCATAATCATCTAAAAAGTTATAATAATTATTATCTTTATGATATCCAATAATTGTGCTTAAATTTACATTTTCTACACTATTAAATATATTTTTTTCTATATTAGGATTATCTTCTCTAAGTTTTCTAATAAGATTTTTTATATTTTGACGAGTAGAACCACTTTCTTCTTTATTGCTATAATCTATATTTTCAGTAAACCTACAAGCACATTTTAAAAAGTCTAAATTATGATATTTAGCCCAAGCTATAATGTCCTCTTCTCTAACCATATACAAAGGTCTTATAAGCTCCATACCCTCAAAGTTTTGGCTATGAAGTTTAGGCATCATAGTTTGAACTTGTCCACCATATATCATACCCATAAGTATAGTTTCTATAACATCGTCAAAATGATGACCTAAAGCTATTTTATTACAGCCAAGTTCTTTAGCTTTGCTATATAAATGACCACGTCTCATTCTAGCACAAAGATAACAAGGATTTTCTTCTATATCTACAACAATATTAAATATATCTGTGTCAAATATAGTAATAGGTATATTTAATAATTTTGCATTATATACAATTTTATCATAATTTTCTTTGCTATAACCAGGGTTCATTACCATAAATTTTAATTCAAAATGAAACTTACCGTGTTTTTGTAATTCTTGCATAAGTTTAGCTAAAAGCATAGAATCCTTACCACCAGATATACAAACGGCTATTTTATCATTTTCTTTAATAAGGTCATATTTTTGGACACCTTTTATAAATCCACGCCATATAGTTTTTCTATATTTTTTTATAATGCTTCTTTCTATTTCACTATGTTTTTCCAAAATATTCCTCCTAAATTTAATGTATAATTAATTTTTTATACTTTTTACAAATTTTATTAAAATACACATTATTATTAGCTAAAATTTTAATTATTTTATCATCATAAAAATTAAATAATATATGATTTTTTGTATCTAAAAAGAATACAGAAGAAAAAAGGGCAGAAAACCCATCATCTTTTAAAAATAACATTTCTTTAAAAAGAGTTTTTATTTTAATATTTTTATTAGATAAATCCCAATAAAAAGTTATTGTTTCTTTTAAATTATTATTATCCTTACATAAAGTTTTTTTCATACTTAAAGGCTTTTTTAACTTACATATATCCATAAATTTATTTAGTGTGTTTAAAGTGTTTTCTAAGTTATTAAACATATTTTCTTCACTAAAAGGAAACTCTATTTTAAAGATTAATGTATCAAAATTAAAGCTATTATATAATTTTAAAGCAGTTTTTAGTCCTTTTTTATAATTTTTTATATTATTACATATTAAAAAATTTGTATAGTTATTATTAGATTTATAGTTAATAATATTTAACTCTTTAAAGGTATTATTTACTTTAGATTGTATCATATTTAATCCTTTCTATAATATAGATTATCTAGTTATTAATGCTACACACTCTATATGAGTAGTCATACAAAACATATCAACAGGTTGTATTTTTCTTAGTTTAAAACCAAAATTTGATAGATAATCTAAATCTCTAGCTAAAGTAGAATTATCACAAGATATATACACAAGCTTTTTTATGTTAGTTTTTGATATAGCATCTAATAAAACTTTGTCACAACCTTTTCGAGGTGGGTCTACAACTATTATATCTGGATATATATTTTTTTCAAATATAAGATTCGGCATAATATCTTCAGATTTACCTACAAAAAATTCTACATTAGTTATATTGTTTAATTTTGCATTAGATATAGCGTTTTTTATAGCGTCAGGTACAATTTCTATACCATATACTTTTTTACAATTTTTAGCTAAAAACAAGGATATAGTTCCTATGCCACAATATGCGTCAAATACAATTTCATCACCTTTTAAGTCACAAAAATCTAAAGCTTTTTGATATAATACTTCTGTTTGAATAGGGTTTACTTGATAAAAAGAAAGAGGGGATATGTTAAACTTTAAATCTTTTATATAATCAACAATATATCCCTTGCCTAATATAGTTTCTGTCTTATCACCTAAAATAACATTTGTATTTTTAGTGTTAAAGTTTATAACAATACTGTCTAAATTTGGAATATCTTTAAGTTTTTGTATAAGTAAATCTTTATATAAAAATTTATTATTATTTATTACTATACAAACTAAAAGTTCATTAGTTTTATTTCCTATTCGAGTTACAATATGTCTTAAATCACCTTTACCAGTGTTTTCGTCATATATAGAAATGTTACTATCTTTAATAAATTCTTTAATTTTTTGTATAATTAATGTGTTTATAGGATTTTGTATAGCACAATTTTCTATATTTACTATATTGTGTGAACGAGGTTTATAAAAGCCTATGTTTACTTTGTCAGTAAAGTTTATAGGAAAGCTAGCTTTATTTCTATAATTGAAAGGATTATTCATACCAATGGCTTTAGGCACTTTTATATCTGTTATTTTAGCTATTTTTTTTAAATTAGATTGTATAAATTTAGATTTTATATTAAGTTGTTCATCATATTTAAGATGTAAAAGATTACACCCTCCACATTTATTAAAGTGTTCACAAGGTGGAGATTGTCTATCAGGAGATGGAGTTAATATTTCTATTAGTTTGCCATAACAATAGTTCTTTTTAATTTTAACAATTTTAACTTTAACAGTCTCTTTAGGTAAAGCACCTTGGACTAATACAATAAAATTATCTATCTTTCCAATGCCTTCTCCATTTATACCTATATCGGTTATATTCACATTAAAATAATCATTTTTCTTTATTTCCATTTTCATTACCTTTTTTATCTAAATTTAAGTATTGTTGTAAAGCTTTAGCTAAAATTTTTTCATCTGTTATATTTAAAACTCGTTCTATATTTTTTCTATTAAAATTTTTAATTTCTTTTTCCATAAATTCACCTTAAAATTAAAGTTTATCATAAAAATCGCAAACGGTCTGTCTACACATACAATGTTTACAATGGACAAAGCTACAATTAGCTTGTCCTTGTCCAGTTTTTAGCATACTACGCATATCTTCTAATGTTTTTAAAAGATACTTTCTTAAATATCTAGTATTATGGACAATAAAAGAATAATCGCTATATATTAATTTACCTTTTTTTACTTTATATCCATATAAATCTTCTATAATAAGAAAATAAGCTACAAGTTGTAACAAATCACCAGTATGAGGCATACTTTCATTTTTTATAGCACCACTTTTTAATTCTATTATATAACAAGTATTAAATTTTTTATAAATAAAATCTGGCTTACCTTGTATATTATATTTTTCAGAATAGAGTATTTTTTTATATATAACATTGGGATTTTTATTTTTTGTATTTTGATCTGTATAAAATAAAGTATATCCAAAGGGAACTAATCTTTTAGATTTAATCTTTTTAACCTGCTTAGGTCTTATTAAAAGAAAAATTAAAAATAATAAAAATATTATAACAATCCACATTTTTTTAACCACAATATAATAAATATAAAAATAGATATAAATATAACAAATAAAATAAATCTTATTATTATTCTAATTTTTCTTCTAATAAGAAATTTGTCGTGAAAATCAATCCCCCGTTTAAAATTATTAATAGTTTTGTCTGTAAGCCCTAGTTTTTCGTTTCTTTCTTTATACACTTCTCTAATATATTTTTTACCATATAGCCTTTCATAATACCAGCTATATTGACAGTAACAATATTTATTTATCTCACTAGCAGAAATTTTTTCGTCGTTATTATACATTAAAAGTTGGACTTTCTAAGATTTCTAGCTAACATTTTATGATATCCAACCCAGTTACCAGTGGTATTATCAGAAAAAATAGCATCTTCATACATTTTAATTTTTGCATCTAACTCGTCTGCACAATGTAAGATAAAAGCTTCGATTGTTTTTGGTCTTTTTGGAGAACCAAATTCGTATTCCCCGTGATGAGAAAGTATACTATGTTTTAAAAGAGATTGTAATTGATGAGGAAAATCTGGTATTTTGTTAGATTCTTTTGTGATAAGTTCTGTACCTATGACAATATGACCTAAAAGTTGTCCATCATCTGTATAGTCATTGTCTGGAAAAGGTGATAACTCAAACATTTTACCTACATCGTGTAAAAGAGCAGAGGCTAATAATAAATCTCTATTTACATAAGAATAATGAGAAGATAAAAAATCACATATTTGGCAAATTGATAAACTATGTTCTAAAAGACCTCCCATATAGCTATGGTGCATATTTTTAGCAGCAGAATGTATTTTAAATCTTTCTCTTAAATCATCATTTTTAATATAAATATTTTCTAAAAGAGTTTTAATGTAGACGTTTTCTAAGCTAGATATTATATTTACAATTTTTTTATAAAGTTCTTCAATATCCTTATCTGTAGAAGGAATATAGTCTATTGGGTCATATTCTCCCTCTTGGCTACGTCTTATCTTTCTAATGGTTAATTGTAGCTCATTTTGATATGATAAAACAGTTCCGTCTATTTTTATAAAGTCATTTTCTTCAAAGCTTTGAATTTGATTGTTAAGTTCCCATACTTTAGCATTAATAGTACCTGTCTTATCTTGAAGTAATAAAGAAAGATAGTTTTTGCCTGCACGAGATTTTAATGTTTGCTTTTTTTTACAAAGATAATGCTCAACTATTGTTTCATCTATTTTTAAATCTGATATATATCTCATTAGTTATCCTCCAAATATTTTATAATATAAATATACTATGTAAACAGGAATTAGTCAAATTTTTTAAGAGCCTTTCCGTTAGTGTATGTAAAAAGTCTACCTTGAAATCGGCTTTCTTCTTTCATTTTTTGTTCTATCATTTCCTTTATTTTCCACCAACTCATACCCCAATTAGAAAATAGTGTAAATTCTTCAGGAGCTCGACCTATTATTCTTTGTATAGCTATTTTAGGGTCTAAATATTCTAAAAAGGTTATTACTTTTTCTATATAGTCATCTAAAGGTAACATAGAAAATTCATTGTTTATATATTGTTTAGCAAGAATAGTGTTTTTTTCTATATAAAGAGCGTGTAATTTAACAAAGTCTGTTTTTAATACAGATACTATTTTTGCAGTTTCTATAGTATCTTCTATTGTATCCCACGGAAGATTTAATATTATATGAGTACATACATTAAAATTATAAGATTTTATAATATTTACAGCTTCTATATATTCGGCTAATGTATGACCTCTATTTATTTTATTTAAAGTTTTATAATTAGCTGTTTGTAGCCCAAGTTCTATTGTTATGTCTAAATTATGATTGTCTTTAATGTCTTTTAATATATTTAAGTAATCTTCATTTATACAATCTGGTCTAGTTGAAATAGATATATCCACAATATCATCTAATACTGCCTCATTTACATATTTTTTAAATAAATGGGTAGGGATATATGTGTTTGAATAACTTTGAAAATATGCTATAAACTTTTTTGCTTTATATTTTTTTGATATAAATTCTTTGTTTTTTAAAAGTTGTTCTTTAACCGATAGATTGGCAGATAAATTTTCAAAGCCAACACCTTCATCTCCACAATAGGTACAACCTCCAAAACTAATATTTCCATCTCTGTTAGGACAGTTAGTTTCTTTTAAAGATATTGGAAGCTTGTATACTTTTTCTCCATATTTTTCTTTTAAATATTTTGAATATTCTTTATACATAAAATGCCTTTCTAATTTATAATAATATATTATAAATATTATATATTAATTAATATAATAATTATATTAAATTTAAAATATATTTTCAAGAAACTATTGACAATAAACTAAATTTTTTGTTAATCTAAAAAATAGATTAAATTTTATAAATAATTATTTATAATTAAACTATGACTTTATTTTGAAAAATATTAGGAATATTGTTTATTTTGATACAAAGTATCAAAAAAGTATTATAATTTAAAATAGATAATAAAAACATAAAAAGGTAGGAGCTTTATGGCAAATAACAAAAACAATATAAAAAAGGTATCTGAATATGGAAATGATAGTATAACCTCATTAAAAGGTGCAGATAGAGTTAGACTAAGACCAGCCGTAATATTTGGCTCTGATGGTATTTTAGGATGTAAGCACTCTATTTTTGAAATATTATCAAATTCAATTGACGAGGCAAGAGAAGGTTTTGGAAATTTAATAAAAATATCTTATTTTAAAGATAAATCTATATGTATAGAGGATAATGGGCGAGGTATACCTGTAGATTATAATCCTAAAGAAGAAAAATATAACTGGGAACTTTTGTTTTGTGAACTGTACGCTGGTGGTAAGTACTTAAACAATAGTGGTGAAAATTATGAGTTTAGTTTAGGGCTTAATGGACTTGGACTTTGTTCTACACAGTATAGTTCAGAATATATGGACGTAGAAATAATTAGAGATGGATATAAATATACACTACATTTTGAAAAAGGTGAAAATGTAGGAGGATTAAAAAAAGAAAAAACAAATATAAAAACAACAGGAAGTAAAATACATTGGCGTCCAGATACAGAGGTTTTTACAGACATAAATGTAGAGTTAGATTATTTTAAAGAAACTTTAAAAAGACAATGTGTAGTAAATGCAGGTCTTAAATTTGAACTTTATAATGAAGAAACCGATGAAACTTTTAACTTTTGTTATGAACAAGGGATAAAAGACTATATAAAAGAAATAGCAGAGGATAAAAGTTTTATTGAACCAGTATATTATAGCTATGAAACAAAAGGTAAAGACAGAGAAGACAAAGAAGAATATAAACTAAAATTTGAAATGGCATTTACTTTTAACAATGAAATAAATATAATAGAATATTATCATAATTCTAGCTTTTTAGAATATGGTGGTTCACCAGATAAGGCAGTAAAATCAGCTTTTGTATTTGCTATTGATAAATATATAAAATCTAATAACTTATATAAAAAAGATGAAAAGAAAATTGTCTATTCGGATATAGAGGATAGTTTAATTATGGTTATAAATTCGTTTTCTACTCAAACAAGTTATGAAAATCAAACTAAAAAAGCCATAACAAACAAGTTTATACAAGAGGCTATGACAGACTTTTTAAAAGAACGTCTTGAAGTATATTTTATAGAAAATAAGGCGGATGCAGATAAAATAGCAAATCAAGTTTTAATAAATAAAAGAAGCAGAGAAACAGCAGAAAAAACAAGAATAAACATTAAAAAGAAACTTACAGGCTCTTTAGATATGAATAATAGAGTGGAAAAATTTGTAAATTGTAGGTCTAAAGACGTTACTAAAAGAGAAATATATATAGTGGAAGGTGACTCTGCTCTTGGGGCTTGTATGCAAGGGCGTGACGCAGAATTTCAAGGTATAATGCCTGTAAGAGGTAAGATACTTAACTGTCTTAAAGCTAATTATGATAAAATATTTAATAGTGACATTATAACAGACCTTTTAAAAGTTTTAGGTTGTGGCGTTGAGTTAAAAACAAAGCATAATAAAGAACTTAATAGCTTTGACTTAAGTCAGCTTAGATGGGATAAAATTATAATATGTACTGATGCTGACGTAGATGGATTTCAAATAAGAACACTTATACTTACTATGTTATATAGATTAGTGCCTACATTAATAGAAGAAAAGAAAGTATTTATTGCAGAATCTCCATTGTATGAAATTACAGCTGGCAAAAAAACATTTTTCGCTTATTCTGAAAAAGAAAAAGCTGACATAATAAATAAAATAGATGGTAAATATCATATACAACGCTCTAAAGGACTTGGTGAAAATGAGCCAGAGATGATGTGGCAAACGACTATGAACCCTAAAACTAGAAAACTTGTTCAAGTTTTGCCAGAAGATGTAGAGAAAACAAAAGAAATGTTTGAAATGCTACTTGGAGATAACTTGAAAGGAAGAAAGGAATATATAGAACAAAATGGATATAAATATATAGACCTTACAGACGTTTAAAATATTATAATATAAGGAGACTATATGAATAATTATATAGAACAACCAATAACAAAAACATTAGAAACAAACTATATGCCTTATGCTATGAGTGTTATTATATCTAGAGCCATACCAGAAATAGACGGATTTAAACCTTCACATAGAAAACTTTTATACACTATGTATAAAATGGGACTTTTAACTGGAAATAGAACTAAATCTACAAATGTTGTTGGTCAAACTATGAAGTTAAATCCTCACGGAGATATGGCTATATATGAAACACTTGTTAGGCTAACAAGAGGAAATGACGCATTACTTACACCTTTTATAGATTCTAAAGGAAACTTTGGTAAGCAATTTTCTAGAGATATGGCTTTTGCAGCATCTAGATATACTGAGGTTAAGTTAGATAGTATATGTCAAGAAATATTTAAAAATATAGATAAAGATACAGTAGATTTTATAGATAATTATGATGGAACTATGAAAGAACCTATACTTTTTCCTACTACTTTTCCTAACATATTAGTCACTAATAACCAAGGAATAGCAGTTAGTATGGCAAGTTCTATTTGTAGCTTTAATCTTAAAGAAGTTTGTGATGCTACTATAAAGTTTATTAAAAATGAAAAAGTAGACATTAAAAAATATCTTAAAGCTCCAGACTTTTCTAGTGGTGGAGAACTTATTTATAATGAAAAAGAAATAAATAATATATATGAGACAGGTCGTGGTAGCTTTAAACTTAGAGGCAAATATAGATTTGATAAGAAAAATAGCCTTATAGAAATTTATGAAATACCATATACAACAACGGTGGAAGCTATTATAGACAAAATAATAAGTCTTGTAAAGACAAATAAAATAAAAGAAATAAATGATGTTAGAAACGAAACAGATAAAAGTGGTCTTAAAATAGCAATAGATATTAAAAAAAGTGCTAATCCAGAGTTACTTATGCATAAGTTGTATTCTATGACTCCATTAAGTGATAGCTTTAGTTGTAATTTTAATGTACTTATAAATGGTGTACCTAAAACTATGGGTATAAAGCCAATACTTACAGAATGGCTAAAATTTAGAATAGAATGTATAAAAAGACAAACAGCTTATGATTTAGAAAAGAAAAAAATAAAGCACCATCTTTTATCAGGACTTGCAAAAATTTTATTAGATATAGATAAAGCTATTACTATCATTAGAGATACTGAAGAAGATAGTATGGTTATACCAAACCTTATGAAAGGATTTAGTATAGACGAAGAACAAGCAGAATATATAGCAGAAATAAGACTTAGAAATCTTAATAAAGAATATCTTTTAAATCGTATAAAAGAGCGAGAACAACTAGAACAAGATATGAAAGATTTAGAAGAAATTTATAAAAATGAAGAACTTATTAAAGATATAATATGTAGTGAACTAAAAGAAATAGGTAAAAAATATGGCAAACCTAGAAAAACAGAAATAATATATCACGAAGAAGTAAAAGAAATAGATGAACACGAGCTTATAGAAGACTATATGGCTAAATTTTTCTTAACTAAAGAAAATTACTTTAAAAAAGTTACCCTTGTATCTTTACGTTCTTCTGGTGAACATAAGTTAAAAGATGAGGACATTATTATACAAGAAATAGAGGCTAATAATAAATCAGAAATAATTTTCTTTTCAGATAAACACAATGTATATAAAGTAAAAGCTTATGATATACCAGAAGTAAAAGTTAGTAACATAGGACATTATTTACCTAATATATTGGATATGGAAGATGATGAAAATATACTATATTTTGTAATAACAAATGATTATAAAGGACATATGTTATTTACTTTTGAAAATGGTAAAATAGCTAAAATACCTTTAGATATATATAAAACTAAAGTTAATAGAAAAAAACTTATAAATGCTTATAATGATAAGTACAAATTAGTAAATATGAAATATATTTTAGAAGATATAGATATAGTTTTAGTTAGAGATAAGGATAAAGCACTTCTTTTAAATACTAGTCAAATAGAAGAAAAATCTACAAAATCATCTATTGGTGTAACAATATTAACAGTTAAAAAAGGTAATAAAGTTACCCGATGTTTAGAAAAAGAACAATTTTTATCAGATAATATAGAACATTATAGAAGTAAAGAAATACCATCTAATGGACATTTAATTTTAGATAAAGATAAGAATAAAAACCCGTTTTTAAATTAATTTTTTATATATTTTATATTAGTCTTAATTTTTAAAATAAAGTTATAAAAAAAAAGCCTTCTACATATATTTTTATAAATAAAATATATAGGAGGTCTTTTTTTATGGACATTTTAAAGAAAGATATAACAATAGATAAAACAATAGGAAAAGAAACAAGTCAAGTGTTAATAGAAGGAGATATAATTGTACCAGATACAAAACCAGACATAGACATAGTTTTAGAGGCTAATGCAACAGCATATATAGATAATAAAGACATAGTTAATGATAGAATAACTTTTAAAGGAAATTTAGACATAAATGTTTTATTTATTGCAAAAGGTGAAGACAAAGCCATTTATAATATGCAATCTACATATCCTATTAACGACTTTATAAATATGGAAGGTATAGATAAAAATATGACTGTTTTTACTACCTGTAATATTTCTAATTTAGACTATAAGCTTATAAATGATAGAAAAGTAAGCTTTAGAGCTATATTAGATGTTTGTTCTGAAGTTTTAGCTAAAGAAAATATAGAGGCAGTATCTAGTATAGAAGGACTTGACGAAAAACAAATGAAAGTAACTAATATTAATGTTAATAAAGTAGCTTGTACTAAATTTGACCGCTTTAATATAAAAGATGAAATAGAAATATCTAGTGGCAGACCTAACATAAAAGAAATTCTTGATATTAGTCTTAATATAGCTAATAAAGATGTAAAGACATATTTAGAAAAAATAACTATTTCTGGTGATATTAGAGCTTGTATACTTTATAAAAGCGATGAAGAAGATAGTATAATTACATATTTTGAACAAGATATACCTTTTAATGGCTCAATAGAGGTAGAAGGGGCAACAGAAAATATGATGGGGGATGTTTATCTAGACATTCAAGAAAAAAATATACAAATCCTAGAAGATGTAGATGGAGAACCTAGAGTTATAGGCATAGAAGCATATATTGGTTGTAATATAAAAGTTACATATGAAGATGATATGAATATTTTAGAAGATGCTTATGCATTAGATAAGCAAATCAATATAGAAAAAAATATACAAAGTTATCCTATTCTTGTTTGTAAAAATAAAAATCAAGCATCTATAAAAGAAATAGTTAAATTAGATGATGAATGTCCACCTATTTTGCAAGTATTAAAAGTATCTGGTAAACCTATTTTAGATAGTATTGAAATTTTAGATGATAAAGTTATTGCAGAAGGTGTTATAGAATGTAAAATATTATATATTACTAATAATGATGAATATCCTATGCATTGTTTTAATACTATTATACCTTATAATCAAATAATAGATGCAAAAGGAAGCAATACAAAAACCGATAAAGTGGATATTAATACTAATCTTGAACATATAGGTGTTAATATGATGTCTGATAAAGATGTTGAAATTAGATGTGCTATTAATTTTGATACCTGTGTAACTAAAGAAAAGGAAATTTCAATTATTACAGATATTATTTTTGATGAAGTTGATGAACAATTTTTAAATAGTATCGCTAGTATAATTATATATGAAGCTGATATAATAAGACATAATCAAAAATCATTGAATTTTTAATGAATTTGAGTATGTCTTATTTTTTTATTTTTAAAATTATTACAAAGGAGTGTAAATATATGAGCAAAGTTATAGCAATAGTTAATGAGAAGGGGGGCGTTGGTAAAACAACAACAGCAACAACAATATCGTACTTATTAGGTAAACAAGGCAAAAAAGTTTTACTTATAGATTTTGATGGACAAGCCAATTCAACAATGATAATGGGAGATAAAAATCCTAACGAAATAGAAACAACTATTTCAACACTTATAAATAAAGTTATAACAAAAGAGAGCTTGCCACAAAAAGAAGACTACATAATAAAAAATAAAGGTATTGATTTAATACCTGCAAACTCAAATCTTTTCACGCTTGAAAGAAACTTATGTAACATAAATTTTAGAGAGTATATTTTACAAAGTTTAATAGATGAAATTAAAGTTGGATATGACTATATAATCATAGATTGTATGCCACAAATAGGTACACCTATGATAAATGTTATGATGGCATCAGATAGTCTTATTATACCGACACAAGCAGAAATATTATCGGCAAAAGGTTTATCAGAACTTGTAAAACACTATTTAACTATAAAAAATATAAATAGGAAGTTAAGCATAGACGGAATTTTAATAACAATGGATACTAAAAATACTATTGCATCTAAAGAAGTTAAAAAGATATTAAATGAAAGCTTTAAACAACATATAAATATTTTTGATATAGTTATACCGAGAAGTACGAAAGTATCAGAGGCAAATATATATAAACAAACTATATGCGAATATATGCCAGAAAATGCAGTATCAAAAGCATACGAGCAATTAGTACAGGAGATGATGAAAATTGAATAACAAAATAGAATTAGATGACTTTAACACAATGTTAAATTTTGCAACAGGGCAAGTTAAAGCATATGGAGAGCCAGAAAAAATTGAAATAGAATTACTTAAACCTTTTCCAAATCATAAATTTAAGCTTTATACAGGTAAAAGGCTTGAAGATATGATAGAAAGTATTGAGCAATATGGGGTTATCGTTCCGATAGTTGTATGGAAAAATGAAAATGATTTTATTATATTAAGTGGGCATAATCGTGTGGAAGCTTGTAAAAAATTAGGTTTAGATGAAATACCTTGTGTAATTAAAGAAGATTTAACAATGGAAGAAGCAACTCTTATTGTTACAGAAACAAACTTTATGCAACGTTCATTTAGTGATTTGTCCCATTCTGAAAGGGCATATACATTAGAACAACATTATAAAGCTTTAAAGTGTCAAGGCAAAAGAAATGACTTGTTACAAGAAATAGGAAATCTTATGAAAAATGGCACAGAAAAAAGTGAGTATAATATAGAAAAAGTTGGAAATGAATACAACTTATCAAAAGATACAGTAGCTAGATATATGAGATTAGCCAAGCTTAACGAAGATTTACTTCAAAAAGTTGATAATGAAAGTTTATCTTTTATGGTAGCCTATAATATTTCATTTATAGAAGATGAAACATTACAACAAAAAATAAATTTTATTTTAAATAATGGACAAAAAATAAGTTTAGAAAAATCACAAGAACTAAAGAAATTATATAAGGAGTTTAAGCTAAATGCAGATAATTTAGAAAATTATTTATTAGAAAAAACAGAAAAGTCTAAAAGAACGAGAGCTAAATATACAAAAATAAGTAACGATATAACAAGCAAATATTTTGATAAAAAATGCAAACAAGAAGAAATAGAAGATGTTATAGATAAAGCTTTAGAAATGTATTTTAATAGCCAAAATTAGTGGCACAAATGCAACAAAAAAACTCTATAAGCCTTGAAAACGGCTAAACACATAACTTCTTCGCAAGTTGCGAAGAAGTTAAAATAAAGGAGTGATTACTATAAATAAGCAAAAAATTGAAGAACTAAAAAATCAATACAGGCAAGCACTTGATAACATAAACACAGAAGAAGATTTAAAAAGTTTGCTTGACACTGCAATAAAATTTAACAAATACCCATTTGATAACATTGTACTTATTCATAACCAAAACCCAGATGCAGAGTTTTTAGCAACAATAGATGTATGGAATAACCAAGTTGGCAGATATGTAAACAGGGGAACAAAAGGATTAGCAGTTTTAGAAATTGAAAATCCAAAGCCAACTTTTAAATATTTATTTGAACTAAAAAATACAAATGGGAATTATGCAAGCTATAAAAAAGTTATAGATTACAAATGGGAGATTAAAGAAGATACTAATCAAATAGCAAAAAACCTTAATAAGAAAAATGGTACAAATTATGAAAATTTAAAAGAATATTTATACTATACATTAGCAGAAAAAATAGCTCAAAAGCAAGATGAGTACATAGGTAATCTTGAAATTGATGACAGGCAAAAATCAGATGTAGCTAATATATCTTTAAGTTGCCTTGAATACATATTATTTAAAAAATGCAACTTAGAATATACTTTTCCTAATAACTTAAATTTTGATAGTATAAAAGATATGAAAGTATTTTCTAAAATGGGTAGTCTAGCAACTGATATTTCAAGAGAAATTTTAAGAGAGCTTTTTATACAAGTAAAAATAATTGAAAAGGAAAAAGAACGCAAAGGAGAATTAACAAATGGACGAGAAACTGAAAGAAGCAATGAAGAAAGCCATAGCAGAGGGCAGAACGATGATAGAAACAACACCGACAGGTTGGGAGATAGAGTATTTCGAGGACGAGGTGACAGGACTATGGTATCCGATGTTGGCACTGGAAGAGGAAGTGGAGATAGAGCCGAGTCAAGTGCCTTATGGGGTGATGTGGAAGGAGTATCTAACGGAGAACAAACGCCACGAGATAACAACATTAGTAATGATAGGAGAACTGAACAAGAAAATGCTAGAGATACAGGAAATGGCAGAGAACTTCAAGGAAAAAACAATACAACAACTTTTAGAGAAACAACCAATGCCACCATCGGACAAGACACTAGAGAGAGCCAATCACCTAACACAGATACACCAAATAGCAGAAGAAATGACAATCAAGGAGATAATAGAGAAAGTAGTATAGATGAAAAAATTGAATATGTAAAATCAAAAATAGGTACAGAAATAAATTTAGGGGATAGAGATTTTACTATTTATAGAGTAAATGATTTTTTAAATGAAGTTGAGTTATTGCCACAAAATGTTGCTTATCCAATTTTTAGAACAGAGCCTATCGAATATATATATGATTTATTAAAAGAATTAGAAAATATTAAAGAGCCAGAAGAACAAGGCTCTTTTTTTGTACCTAAAAATGATGATGTTGAAGAAGTAGACGAAATAGGCGACTACAATATACCTGATGAAATTGTCCAAATGGCACAAGATATATCTAATGAAGAAATTTTTGAAAATCAGTATTATGACAATGAAATAACAGAAGATTTTAGCCTTGATGAACAATCAAACAACAACTACATTTATGAAGAAGAACACAACCTATATGACGGTGGAGTAAAAACAAAGTGTAACACAAATATTGAAATAATTAAGTTATTAAAAGAGCTTGAGCAACAAGGAAGACTAGCAACACCTGAAGAACAAAAAATACTTGCAGGCTATAATGGTTTTGGTGGGCTTGCAAACGCACTAACTCCAAATAAAATAGGTTTTGAAGAACAATACAAAACATTTAAAGAACTTTTAACAGAAGATGAGTTTAAATCGGCACAAAAATCTACAACAACGGCTTTTTACACAGAACAAAAAATCATTAAAGAAATTTACAACTGTTTAATGGCTAATGGTTTTAAACAAGGGCGAATACTAGACCCAAGTATGGGGACAGGAAACTTCTTTTCTGTTCTTCCTAAAGAAATGAAAAATTCAAGCCTTTATGGAATTGAAATTGATAGCCTATCAGGAAGAATTGCAAGGCAGTTGTATCCAAATGCGAACATTGAAATAAACGGCTTTGAAGAAACAAATTTTAAAAATAACTTTTTTGATTTAGCTATATCAAACATACCTTTTAATAATCTTCAAATAGACGATAGAGAATATAACAAATATAATTTCAAAATACACGATTATTTTATAGCAAAAATGATTGATAAAGTAAGGGCAGACGGTATTGTTGCAGTTATTACAACAAAAGGTACACTTGATAAAAAGGATATAAGTGTAAGAAAATATATAAACGAAAGAGCCGAATTTTTAGGAGCAATAAGGCTACCAAACACGGCTTTTAAACAGGTAGCAGGGACAGAAGTTACATCTGATATAATCTTTTTCAAAAAGAGAAAAGAGCCACTTTTGGAAATAGAAAACAACGCAAGTTGGCTTGAAATAGGCGAAGATGAAAATGGAATACCGATGAATAAATATTTCATTAAAAATTCTCATATGGTGCTTGGAAAAATGGTTTTTGATGCAGGTATGTATGGAGATGACAAAGCCACGGCTTGTAAGCCTTATGAAGATGTTGACTTGTATTCAATACTTAATTATGCTATGAAATATATTGAGTTTGATTATGAACCTATTGAATACAAAATAGAAGAAACAAATCAAGAACAACTTCTACAAGATGATAGTATTAGAAACTTTTCATATGGAATAATTAATGATGAAATATATTTTAAAGAAGATAACGAGCTTATCAAACAAGATTTTGATACTAAAAACAGTGAAAGATTAAAGGGCTTAATAAATGTAAATACGACTTTGAGAGATATTATTGATTTTCAAACTTCCGAAAAGATAATACAAAATTACACTATCAAAGAATATGATGAAGTTTTAAAAAATAAGATACAAAATCTGAATATAGTTTACGATGACTTTATTAAAAAATATGGCTATATAAATAGCAAGGAAAATACCAAAATATTTGCAAAAGATATAGGGCAACCCTTGTTGTTATCTATTGAAAAAGAAATAAAAAATACAAAAGACTTTGAAAAAACGGATATATTTTACAAACCAACAATAAGAATAAAACAAAATGTGATTATTGAAAATGCAGATGACGCACTTAAAGTTTGCCTTAACGATATAGGGCGAGTTGATATTTCTTATATGAAACAACTTTACCATAATCCTGAAGATGAAATTATAGAAGAGCTAGGGGACAAAATATTTAGGCAACCTGCTTTTTATGATGAAGAAAATAAGTATGAAGGATATGTAACGGCAGATGAATATTTAACAGGATATGTTAAAGACAAATTGCTACTAGCTAAAGATATTGCAACGCATTTGCCAGAATTTGAAAAAAATGTACAAGCTCTTGAAAAGGTGCAACCGACACCTTTAAAGCCAGAAGATATAGGCTTTACACTAGGTTCAACTTGGATACCAAAAGAAATTTATAAAGATTTTATTAATGAAACTTTGGAGCTTACAAATTTTCAAAAAAGTTATATAAAGCTTAATTACTATGAGTTAGCAAATGAATATTTTCTTGAAAATAAGAAAAGTGGTACAAACTTAAAATGCATTGAAACATATGGTACAAAAAGGAAAAATGCACTTGAAATAATAGAAGATACGCTAAATCTTCGCCCTGTTAAAGTAAACGATAAAAAAGAAGTTTTTGATGAGAAAACTAACAAGATGAAAAAAGTTTATGTTATAAATCACGAAGAAACAGTGCTTGCAAAAGCAAAGCAAGAGCAGTTAAAAAATGAATTTACAAACTGGGTGTTTAGAGATAGTAACAGAGTTGATTATCTTACTAACATATACAACGAAAAATTTAACAACTATGTAACTAGAACTTATGACGGTAGCAACCTAGAACTACCTAATATGTCGTCAGAAATAGAGCTTAGAGATTATCAAAAAAATGTAATAGCAAGGGCTATTTATTCTAATTCAAATGTGCTTATTGCTCACGAAGTTGGGGCAGGTAAGACTTTTAGTGCAATAGCTTGTGTATATGAACAAAAAAGACTAGGAATATTTAAAAAGCCTTTAATTGTAGTGCCAAATCATTTAACTAAACAATGGGGTAAGGAGTTTTTAAGGCTTTATCCAAATGCAAATATTTTAATAGCTAACAAGGAAGATTTTAAAAAGGATAGTCGTAGAAAATTTATTTCAAAAATTGCTACAAATGATTTTGATGCAGTAATAATGAGCCATTCAAGTTTTGAAAAAATAAAAATATCTAAAGAAACAAGGCTTGATGCTCTTGAAAAAGAAATACAATTTTTAGATAATCAAATAGAAGAAAATAAATATTCTTATGATAAAAAATGGACACTAAAGCAACTAGAACTAACTAAAAATAACATTGAAACAAAATATAAAAAGCTATATGATGAAACATCAAAAGATGATTTTATAGATTTTGAGCAACTTGGGGTTGATAGCCTAGTTATAGATGAAAGCCATAGGTATAAAAATAATTATGTATACACAAAAATGCAAAGGGTTGCAGGGGTAAACACTTCATCTAGCAATAGAGCAATGGATATGCACCTAAAGGCAAGATATATAAGCGAACAAAACAACGGCAAAGGGGTAATATACTTAACAGGTACACCTATAACAAACTCAATGAGTGAACTTTATGTTTTACAACATACACTACAACCTGAAGATTTAGAAAAAAGAAATATACAAAACTTTGATAGTTGGGTAAGCACATTCGGCATTGTTGAAGAAACAGACGAAATAAAGCCAGAAGGAACAGGATACCAAAAGAAAATGAGATTGACAAAATTTCATAATCTACCTGAACTTATGAAAACTTTTAGAAATATAGCAGATATAAAAACGGCAGAAACTTTAAACTTGCCACGACCTACACTTAAAACAGGTGGCGTTCAAGTAATAAAAACAGACTTAACCGAAGCTCAAAAAGAAATAGTAGACGAACTTGCAGATAGAGCAGAACTGATAAGACTTGGGCAAGTTGACCCAGAAGTTGATAACTTTTTAAAAATCACACTTCTTGCAAAACTTTTATCGGTAGACCCACGAATTATAGATGAACTTTTACCTTATAATCCAAATACAAAGCTAAATGTTTGTGCTAGAAAAGTTGCGGAAATATATCACGAAACAATGGGAAATAAAAGTACACAACTTATATTTTGTGATAGTGGTACACCAAAGGCAGATAGTTTCAATTTTTATGACGCACTTAAAAAAGAAATGATAGAAAACGGAGTGGCAGAAAATGAAATAGCTTATATTCACGATGCTAACACAGATGAGAAAAAAGAAAAGCTTTTTGAAAAGGTAAGAACAGGAGAAATAAGGGTTCTTATAGGTAGTACTGAAAAAATGGGAACAGGTACAAATATACAAAATAAACTTTATGCTCTCCATCATTTAGATGTGCCGTGGCGACCAGACCACCTTATTCAACGAAACGGAAGAATTTTAAGACAGGGTAATGAAAATGCCCAAGTAGAAATATTTAATTATGTTACAGAAGGTAGCTTTGATAGTTATTTGTGGCAGATTTTAGAAAACAAACAGAAGTTTATTTCTCAAGTAATGACAGAAAAATCGCCTCTTAGAAGTTGTGATGATATAGACGAAGTAGTTTTAAGTTATGGAGAGATTAAAGCTATTGCAATGAAAAATCCGTTCCTTAAAGAAAAAATGCAAATAGATACTGAAATAAATAAAATAAATCTTTTAAAATCTAGTTGGCTTGAAAGTAAGCAAATGTTTAAAAATGTAATTAACAATATACCAGGTAGAATAGAAAAACTTAAAAGTTATATGCAGAAAATACAAGCAGATATTAAAATATATGAAGAAAATAAAAAGCCTGATTTTGAAATAACATTAAATGGTAAAACATTTGATGAAAGAGCAAAAGCAGGGGAATATTTAATGGAGCTTATAAACAAAATTTCAAGGCAAAAGCCCACAAACGATATAGAAGAAATAGGTTCATATAACGGTTTTAAAATAGGTTTTACTTATACAATGGGTGTTTCTAAAATATATGTTATGGGTAACAAAACATATGATAAAGAGCTAGGACTTTCTGGACTAGGAAACATAACAAGGATAGAAAATTTAGCAAAAGATATAGGGGAAAACTTAGCTTTATATGAAGATAGGCTAAATGAAACGGAGCAAAAGTTAAATCAAGCTAAAGAAGAAATTGACAAGCCTTTTGAACACGAAGAAAGGCTTTCTTATCTTCTTAAACGAAAGGTTGAAATTGATTATAAAATAGAAAGGGGCATAACAACAGATGATGAAATGGAGGAGCTAGATGAACAAGAAGAACCATCAAACGAACAGAACAAATATACAACAGAAGAAAATAAAAACACTATTGAACATCAATTATATAACAACCTTTATAAATGGGGCAACAAAGTTTTAGATAAGGAAATAGACTATATTTCAATGAAACAAGAAGGCTTTGATGACTTGGTTTTAGAATATATAGGCGAAGGAGAATACTCACTTGCTCATTATTCTGAACTAAATGGGGATATGATGCGTAGCCCAGAAATAACATTTAAAGTAGAAGAAAAGGAGATTGTTCCTACAAGTTATTTAGATGACTACACGGCTACATATGTTGAAGTAGAAGACAAAACAGATAAAGATTATAATGGAATTTTAGATATATTTAAAACTTGGCTTAAAAATATTGCAATTCAATTTTATAGTAGTATTGAAAAACTAAAAAATCAAGATGTAGAAATAACTGAAGAAATCGTTGAAACAAAGCATTATGAAATAGATTATTGTGATATGACAGTAGATGAAATAAAAGATTATTTTAAAGAAGGTATGGTTATAAAGCTTGATTATATGCAAGGTGAAAATATGCCAAGTGGTTTAACAGGTATTGTAAAAGGCGTTGATGATATAGGACAAGTTAGAGTTAGCTGGGAAAATGGTAGCACTTTAGCTTTAAATGTTAAAGAAGATAAATTTGAAGTTTTTGAACAACAACATATTAATGAATATGTAGAAGAACAAGAAGAAATGTGGGAGGAAATTAGATGATAGAAATGAAATATCCTTTTACACAAGAACAAATGCGACAAGTTTTTGAAACAAACCTTGTTGATTTTGCTATAAATAATGGCTTTAAATTAAAAGAAAGCGACTACAAAACTTTTAAAGTTGAACATATGGGTGGGCTTTTTATTTTTAAAAATGGTAAAGGTTTTTATCATTTTACAACAGGTAATAAAGGCAATATTTTAGATTTTGCAAAAGAATATTTAGGGCTTGATTTTAAACAAGCAGTAGAAACTATTTTAGGGGTTAGAGCTTATGGAAACATAGGCTCTTTTTATATGCCTAAAGAACATACGAAAAAGCCTTTTGTGTTGCCAGATAAGGCAGAAAACTTTAATAGAATGATAGCATATTTAGTAAATACAAGAAAGTTAGATAAAGATATAGTTTATGACTTTATAAAAGAAAAGAAAATATACCAAAGCAAAGAAACATCAAAAAATGGAATATTTTATAACTGTGCTTTTGTTGGATATGATGAAAATAATGTTGCTAAATATTGCTGTTTAAGAGGGTTATCCGAAAGTAGCCATTTTAGAAAAGATATAGACGGTTCTGATAAAAGTTATGGTTTTACTTTTCAAGGTACAAGTAATAATTTATATGTTTTTGAAAGTCCTATTGACTTGTTAAGCCATATGACACTTTTTAAAATTTTTGAAAAAATAGACTATAAACAAGATAACAGAATATCTTGTGGAGGACTTTTTAATATGGCAATAAATACATATTTAAAACAACACGAAAACATAAAAAATATAATCTTTTGTTTTGATAATGATTTTGATAAGGCAGAAAATTATGGACAAGATAAAGCAAAAGAGTTTGGCAAAATGTATAAAGAGCAAGGTTATAATTGCTATTTACAAGTGCCAAAAAACAAAGATTTTAATGAAGATTTAATAGAAAAAATAGCAGATATAGATAAACAAAGGGAGGAGATGGAAGATGAGTTTGAAAGATAGATTTAATTTTCAAATTTTAAATATTCTTAACGAGCAAAGCGAGTGTAAGAGATTTTGCCTTGCAAAATTGTAGTAAATTGCATTTAGGCAGGAATAAGCAAATGTCCCATTTGCTCAAACACAGCTTACAACCAAAGGTTGCAACGACATTTTTAAAAAATTTTTCCGAAAAGTTAATGTCAGTTCCGAAAATTGACATTAAGTAAAAAATCAAGGAGATGATAGCGTGAAAGAAGAATTAATTCAAATAACATTTAAAGTACCAAAAGAAAAAGCAGATACACTTAAAATATTAAGTGCTAAAAAACATATACCTTTAGCAGAGTTGGTAAGACGATTAGTTGATAAAGGGTTAAATTTAGAAAGTAGCCGTGAAGATATAGATTTTATAGCAGATATAATAAGAGAAGAATTAAACTCAATTTATAGACTTGAAGATATAAAAGAAATTTTGGATAAGCAAACAAACAGACTTGCTAAAATGATGATGAAGATAGGCAAGATGAGTACAGGGCAGTTATTTCTTCTTATTAGTATGTTTTTAGAAATTGTAGATAGTGCAGACGAAGATAAGTTTGATGCTATTTTAGATAAATCAATGCGAAATGGTGTCGCTTATATGCAGAAGAAAGATTTTCAGGTTAATGACTTTTTGCAAGATGTTGATAATTTAAAAAATATTGCAGATGAGTTGTAATTAATATTTAAATTATTTTAATAATGTGGTATAATTAAATAAAGTATAAGGGAGTGATTTAGTGCAAATAAAAGATGAACAAAAATGGGAAAAATTGGGCATAAGCAATGATTTTATTTTTTCTAAACTAATGAGAGATGAAGAAGCTTGTAAAAAAGTATTAGAAGTATTACTAAAATTTAAAATATCTAACATAAAATATATAGAAGATGAAAAAACTATAAATATAGGATATGATGCTAAAAGTATAAGGCTTGATATTTATGTAGAAGAAGATGATAAAATTTATAACATAGAAATGCAAGTGGCAAACAAAGAAGATTTAGGCAAAAGAAGTAGATATTATCAAGGTATGATAGATTTAAATAGTATAGAAAAAGGAGAATATTATAAAAGCTTAAAAGAGAGCTATGTAATCTTTATATGTACTTTTGATCCTTTTGAAAAAGGTTTACCAAAGTATACATTTGAAAATATTTGTAAAGAAGATAGTAACTTACTTTTAAAAGATGGAGCTTACAAAATATTCTTTAATACAAAATCATTTGAAAAAGAAGAAGATACATATTTAAAATCATTTTTAAAATATATTGAAGGTGAAATAGATGACAATGATTTTATAAATATGATAAACAACAAAATAAAGAAAATAAAAGATAATATAGAATGGAGGCAAGAATATATGACACTACTTATGAAAGAACAAGAAAAGTTTGAAGAAGGCTTACAACAAGGAATACAACAAGGAATACAACAAGGAATACAACAAGGATTAATTAAACACATAAAGTCTTTAAAAAAATACAATATAGATGATAAAGAAATTATAAAAACAATTGTTAAAGATTATGGTGTAACAGAAGAAGAAGTAAAAAAATATTTATAAGATAATAAAGCTACTATTTAGTGGCTTTATTTTTATAGGAGGAATATTCATTTCAAAAATAGTATACACACAAGAAATAAAAAATTTAAAGGTAAAAGATAAAGAACAAAGAGCAAAGTTAAATTATAATTATACTTTATACATAGGACATCGTCCTAAAGTTTTAAAAAATATGGAGCAAAGGACAGGGCTTATCGGTAAGGTAGGCACTAATGAAATTTTGTACTTTAAAGATAGTAAAGACATAGCTAAAACAGTTTTAGAAAACACCAAAAAAGGCATCACAATATATGAAGGAATGATAGCTATAAAAAAAGAAGATACCAAAAAATTAAATTTAGAAGATTTAAAATCTTGGGAAAACTACATAACAAAACATATAAATACAATACGAGAAGAAAATAGCATAAAGCGAGAAGATTTTGAATTTATATGTGCCGTTCACGAAAAAGACATAAACTATCATACCCATATACTTTTTTGGGATAAATCACAAAAGACACCTAAAAACTTTCAACATTATAGTATACCAGATAAAATCAGAAAAAAGCTTATAAAAGATACTTTTTCAGATGAAATACTTGAATATGCAAAAACAAAAGATTTAGCCGTTAAAAATGTTAGAGAAATTACAGATAAGCTAGTAGATGATTTTATGGAAGATATAAAAATGCTTGATAATAAAAAATACAATAAATTAAAAGGTGTTTTTAAAGATAAAAACTCAAAGCTAGACAAAAATTTTATAGAATATATTTTTAATGAAAGCTATAAAATAAAGCAGATGATACCTAAAGGTAGAATAGCTTACAAATTGTTAGAACCACAAGTTAAGGAAGAAGTAGATAAGTTAGTAGATTATGTTTTGCGAAATAATGAAGATTTGAAAAATATATGTGATGAATATGTAAAATCAAAACTTAATATAGCTAATTTTTATTCAGAGAAAAATCTTGATGAACAAGAGCAGAAATATAAACAAGAAATTGAAAAGATAATAGCTAACAAACTTTTAGGTATTGTAAAATCTATAAATAGGCTTGAGTATGAATATAAAAAACAAGAAACAATAGCAGAAAAACAAAAAGAACTTATTAAACAAAGTATATTTGATTTAATAAGTCTTTTTTGTGTTAAAGAAGAAAAAGAAAGGAGCAAGCATAATGAAATAAAAACAGAATTATCTAAAGAAGCTAAAAAAGAAATTTATCTAAAAAATAAAGATAAAGGATATGAACATTAATGAAGAAAAAACAAAAAATTATATTTATAATAAGTTTGTCAATTTTAGGGTTTGTAGGGAATGTATATTTAAGTGAGATGTTAAACACCTTGCTTTTAGGTGGCGATGTACACTTAGAAAACTTAAATTTTTTAACAAACTTAAAAGACATATTTATAACAGAACAAAAGACTAAACTATTTCTAATACTTGAGTGTGTAAAGTATTTAGGGATAGTTTATTTTAGTTTATACAATAACAAGCCTTATCAGTCGGAGCTTGTAAAAATAACGGACAACATTTACACACCAAAACAAGTAGGGCAATATCAGTATGGTTCGTCAAGGTGGCTAACTGAAAAAGAAAAAGATGCAGAGTTTGGTTATTTTATATTAAACCCAAAAGATGAGCTTATAAGCAAACTCATAAAAAATGGAAAGGAGGAAATTAAAGAATTAAAAAATGAAGATTTTGAAAAAGACACTCAAAAAGAAAAAGCAAAAATCAAAACGAATAAAGGAGATTTTGAAAATGAAAAAGAAACCCATTTACAAAAACAACAAGATGTACAAGCTTATGAAAATAAGACTGTACAAAATTATATACAAAAAGTAAAGGGGGCAAAGCATTATGCAGAAAATATGGTTAATAAATTTAAGGATACTAAATTAAATAAATCCTTAAAAATAGAAGAAAAAAAGGGAGATGATAAAACAAAAATTATTGATAAAGGTGGCATTGTTATAGGTATGACAAAGGAGGGGGATAAAGAAAAAATACACTATATAAAAGATGATGTGCATACGCTAGTCGTTGGGGCGACACGAAGTGGTAAGTCGAGATGTTTGGTTATTCCTAGCATTTGTAGTATAGGGCTATCAGGAGAAAGTATGGTTATATCAGACCCAAAGGGCGAGTTATTTCAATACACAAATAAATATTTGAAAAGTTTGGGATATGAAGTAATTTGTCTTGATTATAAAAAACCACAAAAAAGCTCAAAGTATAACCTTTTGCAACCTGTTATAAATGCAGTTAAAGAGAACGATATGGAAAAGGCAGAAAGTCTTGCGTGGGATATAACTAACATACTTGTTGGGGACGGCGTTTCTAACGAAAAAATATGGGAAAACGGCGAAAAATCAGTAATAGCAGTTGCTATTTTAAGTGTAGTTTTAAACAATATTGAAGATTATTCTAAATCAAAAGAAGAATATCAAAATTTAACTAATGTTTACTGGTTCATTGCCGAGATGAACAAAAAAATAGAAGACAAATATCCTATAGAATTGTACATAAAAGATTTGCCACAAAACCACCCTGCAAGAGCATTGCTCTCAATATCGGAAATTGCTCCAAGCAGAACAAGGGGAAGCTTTTTTACATCGGCACTTACTACTTTAAGACTATTTACAAGTAAATCTATTTATAACATTACAAACTCAAGTGATTTTAATCTTGAAGATATAGGAAGAAAAAAACAAGCAGTGTTTTTTATCTTGCCAGATGAGAAAACTACATATTATCAAATAGCAAGTTTAGTTTTATCGGAGCTTTATGAAATACTTGTTCGTCAAGCCGATGAACGAGGTGGAAGACTTGAAAACAGGGTAAATTTTATACTAGATGAGTTTGGGAATTTTGTTAAAATAAGTGATTTTACAAGTAAGCTAACTGTTGCAGGTGGACGAGGTATGCGTTTTAACTTGTTTTTACAATCTTTTGAACAGTTAGATAAAAAGTATGGTAAAGAAGAAAGCCATATAATAAAATCTAACTGTCAAAACTGGGTATATTTGCAAGCAGATGACGAAGAAACATTACAGTCTATTTGTAATAAATTAGGAAAATATACAACAAGTGCGTATCAGTTATCTAGCAATCACGCAAAACATACAAACCCTAGTTCTTCGCACAGTTTAAGCCTTGTTTCAAGAGAGCTTTTAACAACAGATGAAATAAGAAGAATAAAACGCCCTTATCAGTTAGTTATTAGTAGGAGCTATCCTTGTATGTCGGTTGCTTATGATTTAAGTAAATGGAATTTTAATACTATGTGTGGACTTGGAGATGAAGAAAACAACCGAAAAATAAGGCAAAAACGAGAAAATGAAAGGGCAGAACATAAAAATACAAATGATATAAAATTGTGGGGTATATGGGACGAATATCGTAAAAAAATTGAACAAAGTAGCGAAGATAAACAACCAACATATGTACCTGCACAAAAACCAAAAAGAGAAAAAAAGACAGAACATAAAGTTAAAAAAGGCATAAATTTAAGCTAATTATAAGTGTGAAAATTTAACAAATCAAATAGATAAATTTAAGGAGGAAATTATGTTTAATAAATTTAAAGATTTAATAAAAGTTGGAGCTACAAGCATTACATTTACTATGTTAATGTTTGTAAATAAAATATACGCAAGTAATATAGCAAGCAGTCAGTTGGCAACAGGGCTTGATAGACTCT
>CALWOZ010000003.1 GCA_944383305.1 uncultured Clostridia bacterium
CCTCGCGCCGCGTTAACGACCTACTCCCTTAGCAGGGGAGCCTCTTCAGCCACTTGAGTAATCCTCCATAAGCAATCATCATTTATACTGCTTATTCATTATATTATACATTTTAATATTTGTCAACACTTTTTTTAAATTTTTTAAATTTTTAAAATTCCAAAGCCAATAGTCATTTTTCCACCATTTATCAAATGCTGTCTTATAGCCTTTTGTAAAGAAGTTTTAGGTATAAAATCTTGTATATTTCCATCAAATTTATTAAATACCCATTGTAAATAATCATCACTTTCTAAATAACTTTCAAATATATTATAATCTTTTCTAAAATTTTTTATTCCTGAATTTTCGCATAATAAATCTTCTAATTCTTTTCCTAATAACCAACTAGAACAAAGTATTTTATATTGTGCATTAAAATGTGTTTTAAAAAATTGTTTTGCTTGTTCATATGATAAATGTAAATTATCTATTTTACAGTTTGCGTCACTAGGTATATGAACATAAATAACTTTCTCATTTTTATATCCATTTATTTTTTTAGCTGTATCATCATCTATATAACAAATTTCAAATTCCAACTCACCTATTCTAAATAAAGAAAGTGAAAGTTGACGCCAAACCCAAAACCCTCTATCAAAGCTCCATTTTCCAGTCCATTTATAATTTTCTAAGACAAATCTAGAAAAACATTTCATTGTATCTATATATATTTTTTCATCTATATTTTTTTCTATATATTTTTCATAGCATTCAATAGAGATAGCTAATAAAACAGTAAGTTCACATATATTATCTTCATCTAAATTATCTGTATATGTTTTTAAATTTTCATACGCACTTTGGGCTTTATCAAGTTCAAAAAAATCTTTATAGAATATATTTACTTTATCTTCGGCTATTAAATGAAATTTATCTATAATTTTATTTAATATTTCTTTAGGCATATTTATTTTATTACAAAACTTTATAATATCCTCTTTATTAAAATTTTTCATAGTCAAACCTCTATAACCACTAATTTTGTAAAACTTCTACTTTTAAATATCCAGTTATAATATTTTTATCTAAACTTTCAACGTTTATTGTATATATACCTTGCTCTAAATTTTCATCTACTATATAAAATTTCATAACATTGTTAGAGTTTTTTTCTACAATTGTATCTTGGCTTACTTTATTTCCATCTATATCTTCAACATAAAGAATAACCTCTTCATTAGATGTATTTTCAAAATATACACTACACACCTGATTTTTATATAATAGTATATCGTGTTTAAATAGTTGTAAATTACTTTCTTCGTCTAAAGTTTTCTCATATAAATAATTATTATTTACATCTTGTTGTAGCATTCTAGAGTTATTAAATGGTTGTATATTTTCATTTTGTAAATCAGGTTCTTGATTTGCTACTCTAGGTGTTGCTATATTTTCTGTATCTGTAATAGTTTGTGTTGTATTTTCACTATATACATTTGTTTGTTCTTGACTATAACTTTCTTGTTTAACCGTATCATTGCTACTAGATGGTTCATCTATTTTATTTGTTATATTTTTCTGTACTTCTGTTATATTTTCGCTTGTTGATTGTTCAAATGTTTCCACACTTTTTAAGGTATTATTTTCATTATTTGTTTGTGTGTATTTTTCTATATTATTTTCATTATAAAGTTCACTTTTAATAGGGCTATTTTCTATTGCAGTCAAAATATAAAATCCACCGATAAAAATAGCGATAGTTGCTGCTACATAAGAATATTTTTTAAAATATAATATTTTAGGTTTTTGTTCTTTTTTAATATTGTCTAATATTTTATACTTTAAATCTGCTGGTGGTTCTATATCTTTTATATTTTTAAGTTTGACAATTAATTTTTCTAAGTTATAGTATTCATCTTGACAATGTTTACACTCTTTCATATGTTCTTCAAATTGTTTTGTTTCTTCTTCAGAAAGTTGATATTCTATATAGTCAGGCATTTTTTCACAAACTTCTTTGCAATCCATTAGCTATACCTCCTTCTACGTATTTTAAGAAATAAAACCTATATAGTTTTAAACGTTTTTTATTAAATTTTGTTCCATATTAAATTTTCAATATATTTTTAAGTGCATTTCTTGCCCGATTTAGTCTGGACTTTACTGTACCAATATTAAGTCCCATTATTTCGCTTATTTCATTATAACTAAATCCTTTTATATCTCTTAAAAATATAAGTGACTTATTAATTTCATTTAAACTATTTATAGCCTGTTCTATTTCTAAAAGTCCCTCTTTTTGAATAAGGACATTTTCTGGTGTAGGCTCATTAGAGGCAATTTCTAAAGAAAAGTTATCTTCTTCACCTTCTAAATCCATATCAAGAGATATATTATTTTTACCTTTTCTTTTTCTAACTTCGTCTATGCAAGTATTGTAAGCAATAGTATAAATCCAAGTTTTTATACTTTGTTTTCCTTCACATTTATAAATATTTTTATATACTTTAATAAATACTTCTTGTGTTATATCTTCTGCATCAGAAGTATTATTAAATATTCTATAAGCAAGGTTATAAATCATTTTTTCATATTTATCTATTAGTTCTGAAAAAGCTTCTATATCACCTTTTAAAACCTTTTCTACAATTTCTATATCCATATAAACCCTCTTTTAAAATAAGATAAAAAATCCTAAAACACCTATTAATATACCTATAAAAAATCCAAATAAAACATCTATAGGATAATGTAATCCTGCTATAATTCTAAACACCCCTGTTATTATTGCTAAAATAATAAAAACCATAGCGTATTGGGGAATTATATATGTAAGAGATATAGCCAACACCATAGCACTAGCTGAGTGGTTACTTGGCATAGAATTACCACCTTTATGCTTTACTAAACTTACTATATTCATTTTTTCAAATGGTCTTTTAGAATTTATCTTTTTTCTAAGTATTTTTGCTATAATAATTGTAATTAATGGTACTAATATATATTTTACTAAAGTTTTATATCCATATTGTTTAAAATTAAAAAAAATATAAAAATATCCTATTAAATACATAATAAAAAATAAATAACAAGAATATATAGTAATAAAAATAGTTAATTTTTTATGCTTATTACCAAAATTAAATAATATATCAAATATTTTTTGATTTAGCATTATAAAAGCCAATCTCCTTCAAAAACAAATCTTGCAGGTCCTGTCATATATACATTATTGTCTTCTTCAGACCAAGATATATTTAATATTCCTCCTAAAAGCTTTACAGAAACATTTGCTCTATTACATTTACCATTTAAAAATGTTGCGACAACAGTTGCGCAAGTTCCTGTACCACAAGCAAATGTTTCTCCGCTTCCTCTTTCAAACACACGCATTTTAAGACTATTTTTATCAACAACTTCTACAAATTCTATATTAGCTCTTTTAGGAAAGGCTTCGTTGCTTTCTAATATAGCTCCATATTTATCTACATCAAAGTTGTCTACATCATCTACAAAAGTAACTGCGTGGGGATTGCCCATTGATAAACAAGTAAAAGTAAACTCTCTATCTAAAGCTTTAAGTTTTAAATTTTTAACAATTTCTTCATTAGATATAACTGGTATATCTTTAGGATTAAATATAGGTTCTCCCATATTTACTTTTACATCTGTTACCATATTGTTATTATCTTTAAAAAATTGTAAAGTTTTTATACCTGCTAATGTTTCAACAGTTATTATATCTTTTTTAACTATATTTTTATCGTGTACAAACTTACCAACACATCTTATACCATTACCACACATTTCAGACTCTGAGCCATCACTATTAAACATTCTCATTCTACAATCTGCTACATTAGATGGCATAACAAGTATAAGTCCATCAGAGCCTACTCCAAAATTTCTGTTGCTCATTTTTATAGCCAATTCATTTGGATTTTGTATATTTTCTTCAAAACAGTTTATATATACATAATCATTTCCACAGCCTTGCATTTTTGTAAATTTCATAATAAATCACTCCAAACTACTTATATAATTTTAAAAAATTGTTCAAATTTGCTTATAATAACAAAATTACCTTTTACTTTTAATCTTCCTAACATAAATGCCTTTTGTAAGGTACATTTACCGTCTAATATTTCTTCCCATACAGAACTATCTGATATAATAGTCACATCTGCTGATGGGTGAATACCTTCTGTATAATTACATTCTCCATTATTTATAACAAAAAAACCATTAAAGTTTTCTTTACCAGATATACTAACTTGCATAATAATATTTATTCCATTAGCAAGTTGTGGTTGAAAATAATGATATAAACTTTGAGTTTTTTGTTTTAGACTACTTATACTTGGGGATATGTTAGAAGATTTATCTACATTATTATAATAATTATTTAATTGTTTTTGTATATTGTTTTCTTCTTCATATTTTTGTCCTAATAACTTAGCTATATAACTTATGTCATCTTCTTTATTTGTATTATTATCTAAATTTTGTTTACCTATATATTCATTATTATTAGATATATTTTTATTATATCCTGTTTGTTGATTTTTATATTGATTTAATATTTCATTAATATTATTTTTTTGAATGTTATTAATAGTTTGTCTATCTACATTATTATCGACTTCTTTTTTATATAAATTAGCAACCTGTGCTCCTGTTAAATTTCTTATTTGTTTATTATCATCTTGTTTTATAATATTTTCTATTGTAATATTATCGTTACTATTTTGAGATTGAAAACTATTGTTAAATTGTTGATTTGGCACGTTACCATAATTAAAAGGATTTGTTATAAAAAACTTACGGTTTTGTTTAACTAGACGATAATAATCTTCTGCATATTTTTCTATCATTTCTTTAATTTCATTAGATATTTCTATGTTAGTTAAATAATCTTTACCTATAAGCATATTATTAACATTAATACCACCCAAAGCCCCAATAATCATTTTCATATAATTACCAGTAATGTATTCGCTATTATCTGAAGATGTTATTATAGATATACAATGCTTATCTTTTAATATATCTTTATATAAATTATAGTCTAGATGTTCTAAAAATACTTGCATAGCACCATTAGGGGCAAATCTCTGTGCTGTCATAGCAAATATAATTCCTTGAGCACTTTTAATATGATTAAGTATATTTTCTACAATAGGTTGTTTCATTCCATTATAATAACCTATATCTACTTTTGTTATATCTAATGTATCAACTTTAACACCTATTTCATTTAATGTATTTTTAAAAATATTAAAAACATAATCTAATTTTTGCTCAAAAGGAGAAACTCCAGAATATATACAAATTATTTGCATAATAACCCTCCTATTTAAACTATTTTGTTAAATTCGTAAATTATTTTAATTATATCATAGTATGAAGTATATATAAAGACATAATTAAATAATTTTTTATTTAACCTTTATTATTTAAAACTTAATATAATATAAAAAAATAATATTGACAAAAAAACTTTGTTATGTTAAACTAACTATCGTTAGCAGTGAATAATTATGATAATTATTTTTTAGTAATTGTTATTTTTATATTTGCTTATAATCAAAGATTTTTATGGAGGTAGTATGAAACAAATCTATAAAAAATTTACATATATTATTATACTTATAGCCTTAAGTTTAATTTCTATTCAAATAGGTGTTAAAGATTTTAGTTTGATAGGTGCTTTATTTAATAATCCTGAAGATGTTTTTTTAATAACTATAAGTCGATTACCTAGGCTTTTAGCTATTATTATTACTGGAGCTGGTCTTAGTATATGTGGGCTTATAATGCAAACTGTTACTAATAATAAGTTTGTATCACCTTCAACTGCTGGTACTATGGAATGGTGTAAACTTGGTGTATTAATATCAATACTATTTTTTGGTGGAGAACATAAGTTAATAAAAATAATAGTTGCATTTATAATAGCTTTAGTTGGTAACTTTTTCTTTATGTTAATATTAAAAAATATAAAGTTTAAAAATAGTCTTTTAGTTCCTCTTATAGGTATGATGCTTGGAAGTGTTGTTTCTTCCATTACAAGTTTTATCTCATATAAATATGAGTTAATACAAAATATATCTGCTTGGTTACAAGGTAACTTTTCTACAGTAATAAAAGGTAATTATGAAATACTATATTTAGGCATACCAACTGCTATAATAACTTATATATATGCAAATAAATTTACTATTGCAAGTATGGGTGAAGAATTTGCAATAAATCTTGGTGTAAATTATCAAAAAATAGTAACTATTGGTCTTATACTTGTTTCTTTTATTACTTCATTAATCGTAGTAACTATCGGTAGTATACCATTTGTTGGTCTTATTATACCTAATATAGTTTCTATGATGAAAGGAGATAGTATAAAAAACACTATTTTTGATATTTCAATAATAGGTTCTATATTTGTGTTATTATGTGACATTTTAGGTAGAATTATTATTTATCCTTATGAAATAAGCGTAAGTACAATAATAAGTATTGTTGGAAGTATTATTTTCTTATTTATATTATTTAAAAAAGAAAAATAATTGTAATAATTGTAAAGGAAGGAAATTATGTCTAATAAAAAGAAAATTTTTATATTAACTATATTAGTATTAATATCTTGTGGCTTATCTCTATTTTTAGGCATAAATAAAGATAACATAGGCTTTTTTTTACCTAGAAGAGCTACAAAGCTTTTAGCAATATTACTTTCTAGTTATTGTATAGGCTATTCTACGGTAAGTTTTCAAACTATAACAAATAATAGAATATTAACCCCTAGCGTCATAGGATTAGATTCTCTATATATGTTTGTTCAAACAATTATTGTTTACTTTTTTGGTTCTAAAACACTATCGATGATGAGTGGATACACTAATTACTTTTTATCTATATGCTTTATGATATTCTTTTCTTTAATATTGTTTTTAATACTGTTTTTAAAAGAAAATCGAAATTTATACTTTTTAATATTAGCAGGTATGATTGTAGGTAATCTTTTTGGTGGCTTGTCTACTTTTATGCAAGTTATATTAGACCCAAATGAGTTTTTAGTTTTACAAGGTAAAATGTTTGCTAGTTTTTCTAACATAAACGAAGATTTATTATTTATAAGTGTTTTAATAATATTAGCTTTATTTATAATAAGCATAAGAGATTATAACACACTTGATGTTTTATCCCTTGGTAAAGAACATTCTATAAATCTTGGTGTAAAATATAATAGTTTTGTATTAAAAAACCTAATTATTATAACTGTACTAATATCTGTATCTACTGCTTTAACAGGACCTATAACATTTCTTGGTATATTAGTAGCAAGTATAGCAAGAGAGCTTATGAAAACTTATAAACATACGTATAGAATAACTTGCTCTGTTCTTATTGGATGTTTTGCTTTAGTTTTTGGTCAATTTTTAGTAGAGAAAGTATTTAGATTTACAACAACTGTTAGTGTAATTATAAACTTTATTGGTGGAGTATACTTTATATATTTAATATTAAAGGAGGCTAAAAGATAATGATAAAATTAAAAAATATAATAAAAAAATATGGCGATAAGCCAATTATAGATAATGTTTCTTTAGATATACCAAAAGGTCAAGTTATAGCATTTATTGGTGCTAATGGTGCTGGTAAAAGTACATTAATATCTATAATAAGCCGTACTTTATCTAAAAATAGTGGAGAAGTTTTTATCGATGAAAAAGAACTTTCAAAATGGGACACTGGTGAATTATCTAAAAAAATGTCTATATTAAAACAATCTAACAATCTAAACATAAGGCTTACTGTTAAAGAATTAGTTAGTTTTGGGCGTTTTCCTTATTCTAAAGGCAGACTTACTAAAGAAGATAATGAGCATATAGATAATGCTATTAAATATATGGGTATAGAACATCTTAAAGACAGATATTTAGATGAATTATCTGGTGGTCAAAAGCAAATGGCTTTTATATCTATGATTATAGCTCAAGATACTGAATATATCTTTTTAGATGAACCTCTTAATAATCTTGATATGCACCATTGTGTTAAAATAATGAAAAATGTTAAAAAACTTGCTAGAGAAATGGGTAAAACTGTTATTATTGTTATCCACGATATAAACTTTGTATCTTTATATGCAGACCATATTATTGCAATGAAAGATGGCAAAATAATAAAAAATAGTAAAAAAGAAGAAATTATTCAAGAACCTATACTAAAAGAAATATATGGTATGGATATACAAGTAAAAAATATAGATGGTAAAAACATTTGTTTATATTATTCATAAATAGATAATATAAACAAAAAACATTTATAATTTTTATTAAAAAATAAAATCAAAATTTAATTATAAATATAAAGGAGATTTTTAAAATGAAAAAATTAGTAAAACTTTCAATTACACTTTTAATGGCATCAAGCCTTTTTGCTTGTAGTGCTAACACAACTCAAACTGATACTTCTAGTCAGACAGAAGTTACATCTAACCAATCTTCAGATGCTACTGATAATAATCAAGCTACTGAAGGTGAGATTACTATTACTCATTCTAAAGGAACAACTACTGTAAAAACAAATCCTAAAAAAGTTGTAGTTTTTGATATGGGTGCTTTAGACATAATGGATAAATTAGGAGTTGATGCTGAGTTTGCAGTTCCTGTAAGTAGTGTACCTTCTTATTTACCAGAATATGAAAATGCTACTAATGCTGGTGGTATAAAAGAACCAGATTTAGAAACTATTTACACATTTGCACCAGATGCAATCTTTATAAGTGGTAGACAATCTGATTATTATGACCAATTAAATGAAATTGCTCCTACTGTATATGTAGATTTAGATACTACAAAATATATGGAAGATTTAAAAACTAATGTTCTTAACATTGGTAAAATCTTTGGTAAAGAAGACTTAGCTTTAGAAGAATATAATAAAATTGAAATTAAAGTAAATGAAGCTAAAGAAAAAATTAGTAATATTGATGATAGAGCCCTTATTATATTAACAAACAGTGGTAAAATTAGTGCTTATGGTGCTGGTTCAAGATTTGGTATTATCCACGATACTTTAGGCTTTAAAGAAGCTGATGAAAATATGTACGCTGATACAGAAATTACTACTCACGGTAAAGAAGTTTCTTATGAATATATTTCTGAAATCAATCCAGATATTTTATTTGTAGTAGATAGAGATGCTGTTACAGGTGGTGAAAGTGATGCTACTTCTACGTTAAATAATGATTTAGTTAATAATACAAATGCTGGTAAAAATGGAAAAATTGTTATGCTTGATCCAGAAGTTTGGTATATAGTTGCTGGTGGTTTAAGCTCAGTTAATACTATGATTGATGAAGCAACAAGTGTATTACAATAAAAATCAATTTTTTTAATAATTAATGGAAAACGGCGTAGCCTATAAGGCTACGTCGTTTTCCACTTTATAGGGTATTAAACACAGCTTAATTCCTATAATGTCATAAGAAATATCAATTTCTACACTGTCCCCTTTGACTTGTATGGTGTAGACATATATCACCTTGTCTGTTATTTCTGCTCCTGTTCATAAGGTTGGAGAGAATTTGAAATCTACTGTCGCATAATTTTCCGTTGGCATCGTCTTGGTAAATACGCTTAAATAATCTTAAGTTTCTCTATCTAGTGTTACGCTTGTGTCAGTTTCCACCACTTTGGATTTCTGTTTTCCCTCGTATCTTTACATAGTAGATTTTCTTGTTTATATAACGGTAATGCCATTTATTGATAATATTCAAAAAAGGTGTAAATATTGTTTTGTACTATATATGATATCTATAAACTACACTCATATAGTCACACAAACTCCGACATTTATCTTCAATTATGGTGACTAATTTAGGGGTATTCAAAATTTGCTTCCGAATATCCATCGTCTATAAAAAATTGAAAATTGGCAAAATGACTTTATTTTGAGTATTTACTTAAAATCACTTTTTGATTAATAATGCTGTTGCTATCCCTCTATAACTGGCAATCACACGACAAATATCATAGAAGATGGTAATTTTATCATACTGCATTAACATAATTTCTGTTACTTTTATGAGATGGAATCACATACAATTTACGAGTTATATGTTCTCTTTCTATGATTATTATATATTAAAATTAATATATAATTTTAATATTGTAATCTTAATATTTTCCAATAATATAGATTATTTTTTATTTTTATAATATAATTAGTACAACAAACAAATCGTTATGGAATTGATTTATGAGAATTTTGTTATATATAATAATTCAATGTACTTTGGGAATAGCACAAACATTATTGGGCTTTATAGTATTTTTAATAAATATAAAAAATAAACATTATTTTTATAATGGTGCAATTATTACTGAAAGAAATGTCCCATCAAGTGTATCATTAGGAATATTTGTTTTTACAACAACAAATCCTATGAAAGATAAAAGAATCAAAAATAAAATTCCAGATAAAGAGTTAAGTATAAGACTTTTAATTCATTAATATGGACATACAATTCATTCACTTATATTTGAGCCATTATATAAATTATAATTTATTAATCAGATTATTTGTAAGCTTATCAGAAATGATAGACTCTTTTTATACCCAAAATGGAAGGAGTAAGGGAAATTGCAATAATATTATACCTTAATAATTATTTAAAATTGATTGATTTGCTTAATGATGAAATTAAAATAATCACCATATCTGAAAAAATCCATCTGTCTTTTTAATAAAGATAAATCTTCAATTATTTTTAATAGTTTTCCCTTTTCTTCTTCTATATCGTTTTTAATAACATCATCATTTGTATAATCATTAATTAATTTTCTAATAAAGTCAGATTTAGATAGTCTGGATTTATTAGATTTTTATACTGACATTTACTTTTCATCTTCATTTAAAAATACATTAATTTTAATATTTCTTTTTGTCATAATTAGCTTTATCCTTTCAAAATAAGGATATGTGAAATTCCCATAATAGAATTTGTGTAGGATCACAAATTTAGTGCTGGCTAGTACAGGTATTTTAATTTGTCCTCACTATGATAAGAAGTACACAACCAATCCAAAATAAACTTTTTATTAACTTTGTCTACTCATCTTCATTTTTTCTCTAATGTCTGCTATAATAAGAAACAAATGTTGCGAAACAATAGTTTCCAATTATAAGGGAGGATAATTATGCCGCCGAAATGCAAGTTTACACGAGAAGAAATCATCAAAACAGCATTGGATTTAACAAGATCAGAAGGAATTGACGCCCTAACAGCAAGGTCGCTAGGAGCAAAGCTAGGCTCATCACCAAAACCCATTTTTACAGTCTTTGAAAATATGGAGGAAGTGCAGGAAGAAGTCTGGAAAGCTGCTAAACAACTGTATGCCCAATATATTGAAATGGGTTTGCAAGAAACCCCAGCTTTTAAAGGTGTAGGTATGCAGTATATCCTATTTGCTATTAAGGAGTCCAAGCTATTTCAGCTTCTCTTTATGACGGAGTGGCCACAGAAGCCGTCTATCTATAGCGTACTTCCTGTTATCGAAGAAAACTACCTACAAATTCTCGCATCTGTTCAGGATAGTTATGGCTTAGACCAGCCTGCCGCCGAAGTCCTTTACCGTCATTTGTGGACATATTCCCACGGAATAGCAGCACTTTGCGCCACCAATCTCTGCTCATTTACAACAAATGAGATTGGAAAAATGATGAGTGTGGTATTTAATGGTGTATTAAAAGAAATACAAAATCAAAATACGGAGGTATAAAAATGGAACAATTTGGATTTTCTATGTTATGGTATTGGCTTGCCTATTTTATCGTCACAGGTATCGGTATAGCACATACAATTTTTAATATTTTGGTTCTCCATATGAAATCTATGAAAGATGGATCGGGTATGGGAGAAGGATATGAAAAAACAAAGCCGTAGCACCCTTTATACAATATAATTATCTTTCCGATTTTTGCCTTACTCTATCTAAAAGATCTGCCAACAGTGACATTATCTAATGTGATTGCCACATCTCTTTTATGGGGAACAATTACAATTGTCTTTGACCTTGTATGATGGGTACTTATCAAGCATCCGTGGTCTATGTCTTTTAAAGAATTTTATGTGGATTATCAACCTTGGATTACCCTTGTCTATCTTACTATCTACGCAAGTCCGTTTATGGCTTACTTTATCATAAGAGGTATATCATAGCGACAAATATAATGATTACAGGCAAAAATTAAGGATTTTATATACAATCAAACCACCTGTTAAACTGGTGGTTTGTTCAGCTTTATAAGTACTTTTTTCTTGTTGTAAAATGGCCTGACAACTACACTACTATTTTGTAGCTGTCACTAAAGTGGATATTTTTTTGTCTACTTATTCTCTCTAGGGTCAATATATTCTCTTAAACTTGATTCCTCGATACATCTTCTTATAATTGATTTTTTATATATTCTTTTATAGCATTTTGATTTCTTTCCATTATATATCACATCCTCTATCAAAAATCTCTATTACCATATTTATATTTTAAATTTGCATGCCTATCGAATATCATCAAACTACTTTTACTTTTTAAATATCCCATAAATTGTGATACACTCAAATGTGGTGGTATTTCTAATAACATATGTATATGGTCTTTACATACTTCTGCTTCTATTATTTTAACTCTCTTCCTTTCGCATAACATTCTTAATATTTTTCCTATATCAGCTTTTAGCTTTCCATATATTTCTTGTCTCCTATATTTTGGTGCAAATACTATATGATATTTGCATCTCCATTTAGAATGTGATAAACTATTTATGTCACTCATGACAAAACCTCCTATGATTTTATTTTCGGTTGCCAGTCCATCTTTATTTTATCATAGGAGGTTTTTCCTTTTCTATAAGAATTTTTACCTACCACCAGCATAGCTGATGGTTTATATCAAGCCTATTCGGTGTGTAGTCAAGACCACCCGTTCAACGGGTGGCTTGCTCTAAACCTATAAGGATATGTTGCTTGCTATGCCTAAAGGCATATTGAAAAGATTTGTAGGCAGCATTTTATTTTCAAGCAACTCCTTAAGGGGTTTTTTATGCTTTGGTATTCTTATCACCCGTAAACGGGTCTACGTATTCTTTTAACGTCATTTGATCTGTTGCTATATCTTCTTGTAATTGATTTCTTATATATTCTTCTATTACTTTTTTGTTTCTTCCTACTGTATCTACATAGTATCCTTTACACCAAAAATTTCTATTACCATATTTATACTTTAAATTTGCGTGCCTATCAAATATCATTAAACTACTTTTCCCTTTTAAATATCCCATAAAACTTGAAACACTCAATTTAGGGGGGATACTTACTAACATATGTATATGGTCTTTGCAAGCCTCTGCTTCTATTATTTCTACTCCTTTTTGCTCACATAATTTTCTTAGTATTTTTCCTATATCTTCTTTAATTTTTCCATATATCACTTGTCTTCTATATTTTGATGCAAATACTATATGATATTTGCAATTCCATTTAGTATGTGCTAAACTATCATTATCCATTTTGCATACCTCCTTTGTTCTTATATGGCCTCTAAACTATATATATTTTACAATTGGAGGTTATTTTTTTCTACTCATCGGCACGGCCTTTTTTGAACCACGTGTAGAACACGTGGTATTCTGCATACAAAAATTAAGCTGTAATATAAAATATTACAGCTTAAAAAATTAAATAAGTTCTATAATAACTTCTTCTGCACCATCACCACGTCTAGCACCAAGTTTAATTATACGAGTATAACCACCTGGTCTTCCAACATATTTTGGAGCAATTTCTTCAAACATTTTTTTAGGCATATCAACAACAACTGTGTTGCTTCTTTTCTTTCTACCATCTGCAGGTACTTCAGTTACAGGATAAAGTACGCTAAGCATTTTTCTTCTAGCATTTAATCTTGAAGGAAGATCTTTTTTAATAGTTTTATCAACTTCATCAAAAACAGTAACTTTTTTACCATTTACAACTTCCTTAATTCTTCTACCTTCAGAATCTTTTTTAGCTACTTTAGCTTTAACAGTAACTTCTTCAAAATTATCTTTTTCTTTAATAGCAAGAGTTATTAACTTTTCAGCTATTCTTCTAATTTCTTTAGCTTTGGCTTCAGTAGTTTTAATTTTGCCATGATATAAAAGGTTAGTTACTTGATTACGAAGTAACGCCTTACGTTGGCTTGATGTACGCCCAAGTTTTCTATATCCAGCCATCATTAATCCTCCTTAATAATAATTATTCATCACTAGGACTTAAAGCAAGCCCAAGTTCTGCCATTTTTCCAAGAACTTCTTCTAAAGACTTACGTCCTAGATTACGCACTTTCATCATATCATCTTCAGTTTTATTTGCAAGGTCTTCAACTGTGTTAATACCTGCACGTTTAAGACAGTTATAAGAACGAACAGAAAGGTCAAGCTCCTCTATGCTAAGCTCAAGAACCTTTTCTTTCTTGCCTTCTTCTTTTTCGACCATAATTTCTGTGTTTTTAGCGTTATCAGATAAATCAATAAATAATGCTAAATGTTCATTAAGTACTTTAGCAGCTAAACTTACTGCATCATCAGGACTAATAGTACCGTTAGTCCAAATTTCAAAAGTAAGCTTATCATAGTCAGTTATTTGTCCTACACGAGTATCTTCAACAAGAAAGTTAACTCTTTCTACAGGTGTATATAAAGAATCTACAGGAATCATTCTAATAGATTGGTCTGGTTTTTTATTTTTAGCAGCCTCTACATATCCTCTACCTTTAGTAATAGTTATTTCCATAAAAAGTTTACTTTCAGGTCCACCACTTAATGTAGCAATGTGTAAATCAGGATTTACTATTTCTATATCCGAATCTACTTTGATATCACTAGCCTTAATTTCACCTTCACCACTAAAATCTATATAAGCCATTTTAGGTTCATCACTGCTACTATTATTTTTAATAGCAAGATTTTTAAGATTTAAAATAATTTCTGTAACATCTTCTTTAACACCTGGAATAACGCTAAATTCGTGTGGAACGCCATCAATTTTTATATTGCTAACAGCAGCTCCTGGCAAAGTAGATAAAAGTATCCTTCTTAAAGAGTTACCAAGAGTAGTACCATATCCTCTTTCTAAAGGTTGGGCAATAAATTTACCATATCTTTTATCCTCTGATATTTCAGCAATTTCAATGCGAGGTTTTTCAAATCCTAACACTAATTTAACCTCCCTTATAAATATCTTAAACTAATAATATTTTTTAGGAAAAAAATATTTTTCCTAAAAAATATTAAATTATTATTTAGAATATAACTCAACGATAAGTGTTTCGTTAATAGGTAAGTCAAGTTGTTCTCTAGAAGGCATAGTAACAACACTACCTTTAAGATTTTCTGTATCTGCAGTTAACCAAGCTGGAACAACTCTTGAACCTGTAACCTCAAGTACATCTTTAAATCTTTGTAAGTCTTTTTTATTTTCTTTTACTTCAATAACATCGCCTACTTTAACTTGATAAGAAGGAATGTTAACTTTTTGTCCATTTACACGGATTAAATTGTGACGAACAATTTGTCTAGCTTCTTTTCTAGTACGACCAAGACCTAATCTATAAACTACATTATCAAGTCTAAGTTCAAGGAGCATAAGAAGGTTTTCACCAGTAATACCGTGCATATTATCTGCTACTTTGTAGTAGTTTCTAAATTGTTTTTCTAAAACACCATATATAAACTTAACTTTTTGTTTTTCTTTTAATTGAATACCATATTCGCTTAATTTTCTCATTGTTCTTTTACGTTTACTAGGTTTTTTAGTAACACCAAGAACAATAGGGTCGATACCAAGGTATCTGCATCTTTTAAGAACAGGACCCATATCTCTAGCCATCTTTAAATAGCACCTCCTAATTTATATTAATGATTAAACTCTTCTTCTTTTTGGTGGTCTACAACCGTTGTGAGGAACTGGTGTAACATCTTTAATCATAGTTACATCAAGACCAGCTGCTTGTAAAGCACGAATAGCAGCTTCTCTACCACTTCCAGGACCTTTTACAAAAACTTCAACTGTTTTTAAGCCATAATCTTTAGCAGCAAGAGCGGCTTTATCAGCAGCCATTTGAGCTGCATAAGGAGTAGATTTTCTAGAGCCTCTAAACCCTAATTCACCAGCACTTGCCCACGAAAGAGCATTACCAGAAGCATCTGTAATAGTTACAATTGTATTATTAAAAGTTGACTGAATATGTGCTTGACCACGCTCAACAACTTTTCTGTCGCGACGTCTACGGCCTGTAGATTTTTTCACTGTCTTTTTAGCCATTTAACTCTAAACCTCCTTCAAAAGATTATTTTTTCTTATTAGCAACAGTTCTTCTAGGACCTTTTCTAGTTCTAGCATTAGTTTTAGTTTTTTGTCCTCTAACAGGAAGACCTTTTCTATGACGGATACCTCTATAGCATCCAATCTCAACAAGGCGTTTAATATTAAGAGCAATTTCTCTTCTTAAATCACCTTCAACAGTTTGAGTAGCATCGATTACTTCACGAATTTTAGCTACTTCATCGTCAGATAAATCTCTTACTCTAGTGTTTGGGTCAATGCCAGCTTCAGCTAATATTCTGTTAGAACTAGCACGTCCGATGCCATATACATAAGTAAGACCAATTTCTATACGTTTCTCTCTTGGTAAGTCAACACCCGCAATACGAGCCATTAATTCTTGCACCTCCTGAAAATTAGGTTATTAATAACCTTTAAGATTATATTTTTCTTTTATAAACATATATTTAACATACTTTAAATATTAAAATTAAAGTATTAGTATCAGTTTGACTGATTTTTAAAGGTTCTCGTACCCTTAAATACCATATTAACCTTGTTTTTGTTTATGTTTAGGGTTTTCACAAATAACTCTGATAGCCCCTTTTCTTCTAATTATTCTGCATTTTTCACACATAGGTTTAACAGATGGTCTAACTTTCATTTTCTAAACTCCTTTCATCATTTATCTCTCCAAGTAATCCTACCTTTAGTTAAATCATAAGGAGACATTTCTATCATAACTTTATCTCCAGGGATAATTCTAATAAAGTTCATACGTAGTTTACCTGATATATGAGCTAGGATTTGATGTCCGTTTTCAAGCTCCACTTTAAAAGTAGCGTTAGGAAGCTTTTCAAGGACAGTACCTTCCACTTCGATAACATCGTTTTTAGACAAGGTATAAAACCTCCTTAATACTATTACAATTAAATTTTAAAAGATTCTAATGCTTTTCTAATATCTGCATCTAGCAAATAAAGATTTTCATCAAGCTTCTTTTTTATATTATAATCTATTTTGTTAACAATTTGAACATGTTTTTTCTTTTTTTTCTTAGGTTTTTCTAATTTTCTTAGTTCACCATCAACCAAGTATAAAAATTCGTCATCAAGACCAAAAATTATAAAAGGTCGTCTTTTGTCACGTCCACATTTAGAATAAACAACTTGACCTTTGGTATACAACCTAATTCACCTCAACATAAAAATCTTAAAGTGTTAGAATTTCTGGTTCTTCTTCTGTTATAAGTATAGTATTTTCATAATGAGCACATAAAGAACCATCTTTTGTAACAACTGTCCAGCCATCTTGAAGCACTTTTATATCTTTTGCTCCAAAATTCACCATAGGCTCAATAGCTAAAGTCATTCCTTTTATAAGTTTAGGACCTTTTTTTCCAAATGGTCTATAATTAGGAACTTGAGGATCTTCGTGCAAATTTTTGCCAATACCGTGTCCCACATAATCTCTAACTATTGAAAATCCGTTATTTTCAACATATTTTTCTATACTATCAGATATATCATATAGATAATATCCAACTTTTGCAAATTTTATCCCTTCAAAGAAAGATTGTTCAGTAACTTCTATAAGCTTATTAGCTTCTTTAGATATATTACCAACTGGAAAAGTTCTAGCTGCATCTGCGTGAAAACCATTTTTATATGTTCCCACATCAATACTAATAATATCGCCTTCTTTAAGAATAATATCTGAAGGTATTCCATGTATTAATTGATTATTAACTGATGCACATATAGTAGCTGGAAAACCACCATAACCTTTAAAAGAAGGTATAGCATCTTTAGATTTAATAAAATCAAAAGCTATTTTGTCAAGTTCTTTTGTAGAGATACCTGGTTTAATATATGATTTTAAAAGTTCTAAAACTTCTGCATTTATTTTACCAGCTTCTCTCATACTTTTTATATGCTTTTCATTTTTTATTGTAATAGCCATTATTTAGCTCCTTCTAAAGCATCTATTAGTTGCTTACTTATATCATCAATGTTACCAACACCACTTACTTCTAAAAGGAGTCCTTTGTTTTTATAATAATCAATTATAGGTGATGTAGATTTATGATAAACTAAAAGCCTGTTTTTAACAGTTTCTTCATTATCATCTTTACGCTGAACAAGCTTAGAACCACATTCACCACAAATACCATCTTCTTTAGGTGGGTTATATTTAATATGATACATTTGACCACATTTTGGACAACCACGTCTCCCAACCATACGTTCTATAATAAGGTCATCATCAACACTTATTAATACTGCCTTATCAATATTACCAACTATGGTGGTTAAATTTTCTGCTTGTTCTACATTACGAGGATATCCATCTAGTATAAATCCATTTTTACAATCATTCTTTTTAATTCTATTAGAAAGAAGTGCCTCTACAATCTCATCTGAAACCAGTTCACCAGCATTCATTATATCTATAATCTTTAAACCAAGTTCAGTTTTAAGATTAATTTCTTCTCTTAATAAATCACCAGTAGAAATATGTGCTATGTCAAAATGCTTTGATAAAACTTTAGCCTGTGTACCTTTTCCAGCTCCTGGACTTCCTATAATTACAAGTTTCATATTTTATCCTTCTTTCAAAATAACATTATAATTGGTTAATATAGAGAAAGTGCAATGCACTCCCTCGAATTAAAAAATTTCATTAACCTAAAAATCCTTTATAGTTTCTCATTAAAAGTTGAGAATCAAGTTGCTTAACCATCTCTAATGCAACACCAGTTACGATAAGAAGTGTTGTTCCACCAAATCCGACATTTATTTTAAATATCCATTCAAATAATACTGGTACCATTGCCATAATAACATAGAAACAAGCCCCTATTAAAGATATTTTATTTACAACATTTTGTATAAAATCTGAAGTAGGCTTTCCTGGTCTAATACCAGGTATAAATCCACCATTTTTTTTCATATTTTCTGCAACCTCAATTGGATTGAATGAAAATGATGTATAAAAAGATGTAAAGCAAAAAATTAATATAATATATAATATAGCACCTACCGGATTAGTTATATTTAAAATACGTACTACTTCTTGTAACCACGTAGGTGGTGTTTGCCAAAGTTGAGCAATAGTTTGCGGAAATTGCAATATAGATATTGCAAAGATGATAGACATAACACCTGCAATATTAACCTTAATAGGTATAAATGTAGATTGTCCACCATACATTTTTCTACCAACCATTTTTTTAGAGTATTGTACTGGAATTCTTCTTTCACCGTCTTGAACAAGAATAACAAATGCTATAAGGAGAATAAATAAAACTACGATTATAACTGCTTTTATATATGCAGTTGCTCCACCACCTACAGTATCTACATATAAATTTGTAATAGTTTGTGGTAAACTAGCTAAAATATTAGCAAAGATAATAAAAGATGTACCATTACCAATACCTTTTTCAGTTAGTCTTTCACCAAGCCACATAACAAATATAGTACCTGCTACCATAGATAATGCTGCTACAAAATATACCCACGCATTTTGATAAACAAAAGCACCTTTTAAAGATAAGATTTGTCCTATAGCCTGCATAAAAGCTAATACAACTGCTAATATACGAGTATATTTGTTTATAATTTTTCTACCTTGTTCGCCTTCTTTATTAAGCTGTTCAAGTTTAGGTATTGCAACTGTTAAAAGTTGCATAATAATTGATGAAGTAATGTATGGACCTATACCTAAAGCAAAAATTGTTCCAAAAGCACCACCAGTGATAATACTATATAAAGTAGTATTAGCATTTGTGCTTAAATCTGCAATGTTAATACCTGGAACTGTTACTTTTGTACCTATTCTTATAACTAAAACCATAAGAACCATAAAAATTATTCTTTTACGTAAATCAGGTACCTTCCAAGCATTTCTAAAGGTTGAAAACATTAAATCACCTCAGCTTTTCCGCCTGCTGCTTCAATTTTTTCAATAGCTGTTTTACTAAATAAATTTACTTTTACAGTAACATTTTTAATATTTAATTCTCCATTACCAAGAATTTTAACACCATCTCTAGGATTGCTTACTAAACCTTTTGATTTAAGAGCATCAATATCAATAGTAGCTCCATCTTCAAAAACATTTAAAAGACTTACATTGATAGCAACGATTTCTTTATGGTTTCTGCAATGAAATCCTCTTTTAGGTATTCTTCTGTAAAGAGGCATTTGACCACCTTCAAATCCTGGTCTTACACCACCACCAGAACGTGCGTTTTGACCTTTATGCCCTCTACCTGCAGTTTTACCATTACCAGAACCGTGTCCTCTTCCTTTACGGAATGCTTTACCTTTTGAACCTTCAGCTGGTCTTAATTCACTTAAATTCATTTAAGGGACACCTCCTTCTATTAGATTTCTTCAACTTTAACTAAATGTTTAACTTGTTGAATCATACCTCTAATAGCAACGTTGTCTTCTTTAACAACAGAGCTATTAGTTTTTTTAAGTCCTAAAGCTTCAACAGTTTTTTTATGTTTAGGAATAGCACCAATTGTAGATTTAACTAAAGTAATTTTTAAACTCATTTATATGCCCTCCTTAACCTAAAATTTCTTCAACTGTTTTACCACGAAGTCTAGCAACACGCTCAGGAGTAGTAACTTTGTTTAATCCTTCAATAGTTGCATTAACAACGTTTTTCTTATTATTAGAACCTAAAGATTTTGTTCTAATATTTCTAATACCTGCAAGTTCAAGAACTGCACGAGCAGGACCACCAGCGATTACTCCAGTACCTTCTGGAGCTGGTTTTAATAACACAGTTGCACTTCCAAATTTACCAATCATTTCGTGATAAATACTATCATCTTTATTACGTTCAACATAAATAAGGTTTTTCATAGCATCTTCTTTACCTTTTCTAATAGCATCAGGTATTTCAGTTGCTTTACCAAGACCAACACCAACGTGTCCGTTTTCATCACCAACTACTACTAATGCTGCAAAACGGAAAGTACGACCACCTTTAACAACCTTAGTAACACGTTTAATAGTAACAACCTTATCTTTTAAATCAAGCGTACTCGCATTAATTTTGTTTCTCAAGATTTTCCCTCCTTACTAAAATTGTAATCCAGCTTCTCTAGCTGCTTCAGCTAAAGCCATAACTTTGCCTTGATATATATAACCGCCACGGTCAAATACTACTGTATTAATACCTTTAGCGATAGCTTTTTTAGCAACTTCAGTACCAACTACTTTAGCTGCTTCAACATCTGATGTTTTAGAAAGCTTACTTTTAATATCCGCTTCCATAGTAGATGCAGAAACTATTGTATTGCCTACTGTATCATCTATAATTTGAGCATAAATATGCTTATTACTTCTAAATACTGCTAGTCTAGGTCTTTGTGCTGTACCACTTACTTTATTACGAATTCTTAAGTGGCGTTTTTCTCTAGCTTCAGCACGTGATGGCTTTCTTATCATAGTGTCCTCACCCCTTTATTATTTTTTACCTGTTTTACCAACTTTACGTCTAATGTGTTCAGTAGTATATTTAATACCTTTACCTTTATAAGGTTCAGGTGGACGTTTAGATCTAATTTCTGCAGCAAACTGCCCAACTTTTTCTTTATCGATACCAGAAACAATAATTTTATTACTTCCTTCAACAGTAGTAGTTATACCTTCTGGATCAACCATTTCAACAGGGTGAGAATAACCTAAAGTAAGGTTTAATTTGTTACCAGATTTAGCAGCTCTATAACCAACCCCGTTTATTTCAAGTTCCTTAGTATAGCCTTCTGTAACACCAACAACCATATTATAAATAAGTGTTCTAGTAAGACCATGTAAAGATTTATATCTTTTTAAATCACTAGGTCTAGTAACAACTACTTCGTTGTTTTCAACTGTGATAGTCAAATCGTCAACTAATTTACGAGTTAAAGTACCTTTAGCACCTTTAACAGTAATAACATTGCCTTCCTCAAGCTTAACATCTACACCAGCTGGGATAGCAATAGGTAATCTACCTATACGTGACATTTATTGCACCTCCTGTTTTTTAATTACCAAACAAAAGCGATAATTTCTCCGCCAACACCAAGTTTTCTAGCTTCTTTGTCTGTAACAATTCCTTTATTAGTAGAGATAATAGCAGTACCAAGACCGCCTAAAACTCTAGGAAGCTCTTCTTTGTTAGCATAAACTCTAAGACCAGGCTTAGAGATTCTTTTTATACCAGAAATAACCTTTTCGTTTTTATCTTTTCCATATTTTAAAGTGATACGTAAAGTCTTTTTCACGCCATCTTCAATTAATTCAAAACCTTTTACATAGCCTTCATTTACTAAAATGTTAGCAATAGCTTCTTTCATTTTAGAAGAAGGTATATCAACTGTATTATGTTTTGCAGTATTTGCATTTCTAATTCTTGTAAGCATATCTGCAATAGGATCGCTCATTGACATTATAAAATCCTCCTTTCCAAAATTACCAACTAGCTTTTTTTACTCCCGGGATTTGACCTTTATAGGCTAATTCACGGAAACAAATACGACATATACCAAATTTTCTTAAATAACCATGTGGTCTACCGCAAATTCTACAACGAGTATAAGCTTGTGTTGAATGTTTTGGTTTTCTTTGTTGCTTCACGACCATAGATTTTTTAGCCATATCCTTGCTCCTCCCTTATTTTTTAAACGGCATACCGAATAATGTTAATAATTCTCTTGCTTCTTCATCTGTTTTAGCAGTAGTAACAAAAACAATATCCATACCTCTGATTTTATCAATTTTATCATATCTGATTTCAGGGAACATAAGTTGTTCTTTAACACCTAAAGTATAGTTACCTCTACCATCAAATGAGTTAGCACTAACACCACGGAAGTCACGAACACGAGGTAAAGCTAAATTTATTAATCTATTAGCAAAGCTATACATTTTTTCGCCTCTAAGTGTAACTTTACAACCAATAGGCATTCCTGCACGAAGTTTAAACGCAGCGATAGATTTTTTAGCTTTAGTAACAATAGGTTTTTGACCAGCAATAATAGCTAAGTCTGCAGCTGCATTTTCAATAGCTTTAGCATTTTCTTTTGCTTCACCAAGTCCCATATTGATAACAATTTTTTCAATTTTTGGAACTTCCATTTTATTTTTATATGAAAACTTTTTCATCATAGCATCAACGATTTGATTTTCATAGTATTCTCTTAAAGCGTTCACAGTAAAATGTACCTCCTTTCTTAATCAATAACTTCTCCAGTTTTTTTGATTATTCTCTTTTTAACTCTTTTACCATTTACTTCTTCAATTTTATATCCAAGTCTGCTCGCTTTACCATTGTGTAAATACATTACATTAGAAGCATCAATAGGAGCTTCTTTAGTAATAATACCACCAGAATGGTTAATAGCATTTGGTTTTTGGTGTTTTTTAATTTGATTAACACCTTCAACTACAACTTTGTTATTTTTTCTATCTACAAGAAGAACTTTACCTTCTTTATCTTTGTCTTTACCAGCAATAACAACTACCTTGTCGCCTCTTTTAATCTTCACAGTTACACCTCCTTATAATACTTCAGGTGCAAGAGATAATATTTTCATAAATTGTTTTTCTCTAAGCTCTCTAGCAACTGGTCCAAATATACGAGTACCTCTAGGGTTTTTGTCATCTTTAATGATAACAGCAGCGTTCTCATCAAATTTAATATAAGAACCATCTGGTCTTGAAGCACCTTTAACAGTTCTAACAACAACAGCCTTAACAACGTCACCTTTTTTAACAACGCCACCAGGTGTTGCATCTTTAACACTAGCAACAATAATGTCACCTATATTTGCATATCTTCTAGTTGAACCGCCTAATACTCTGATACATAATAATTCTTTAGCACCTGAGTTATCGGCAACAACTAATCTTGATTCTTGTTGTATCAACTTAGTTACCTCCTTTCATACAGGAACTATTTAGCTTTTTCTACGATATTAACAAGTCTCCATCTTTTATCTTTAGATAAAGGTCTTGTTTCCATAACTTTAACACGGTCACCAATTTTACATTCATTATTTTCATCGTGAGCTTTTAACTTATAAGTAGTTTTCACAATTTTTTTGTATAATGGATGTCTAACATTGTTTTCAACAGCAACAACGATAGTTTTATCCATTTTGTCGCTTATAACTTTACCAATTCTTGTTTTACGAAGATTTCTTTCCACTAATGTTACCTCCTTCCATTATACTATTACATACCTTTTTGCTTTTGAGTGATTACAGTTTGAATACGAGCGATATTTTTACGAACTTCTCTTATTCTAGCAGTATTATTTAATTGATTTGTAGCATTTTGAAATCTTAAATTAAATAATTCTTTTTTAGCAGAAACTAATTCACCGTTTAACTCATCAGCAGATTTATTTTTAAGCTCTAATAAATAATCCTTAGTTTTCACTGTTATCACCTTCCATTTCTTGGTCAGCACGTGACACAATTTTACATTTAATAGGTAATTTGTGAATAGCAAGACGAAGAGCTTCACGAGCAACTTCTTCATTTACTCCAGCTATTTCAAACATAATTCTACCTGGTTTAACAACAGCTACCCAATATTCAGGTGAACCTTTACCAGAACCCATCCTTGTTTCAGCAGGTTTTTCAGTAATAGGTTTGTCTGGGAAAATTTTAATCCAAACTTTACCACCACGTTTGATATATCTAGTCATAGCGATACGGGCAGCTTCTATTTGATTAGAAGTAATCCAGCTTGGTTCACAAGCTTGTATACCAAACTCACCATAAGTAATCTTATTACCACGAGTAGCTTTACCTTTTAAACGTCCTCTAAATTGTTTACGTCTTTTAACTCTTTTAGGCATTAACATTACTCTTCACTCCCTTCCTTAGTAGCTTTTTGAGGAAGAACTTCTCCTTTGTATATCCAAACTTTAACACCGATTTTACCATAAGTAGTATCAGCTTCTGCAAATCCATAGTCGATATCTGCTCTTAAAGTTTGAAGAGGGATAGTACCTTCGTGATAGTGTTCAGTACGAGCCATTTCAGCACCGCCTAAACGTCCAGAACAAGAAGTTTTGATACCTTTAGCACCTAATCTCATTGTTCTTGTCATAGCTTGTTTCATAGCTCTTCTAAATGTTACACGATTTTCTAATTGACGTGCAATATCTTCAGCTACTAATTGAGAATCAAGTTCTGGTTTTTTAATTTCTTCTATATTGATTAAAACTTTGTGAGAAGTCATTTTTTGAAGCTCATTGCTTAAAGCTTGAATAGCTTCACCTTTTCTTCCAATAACATTGCCTGGTTTAGCTGTGCAAATAGTAATTTTCACTTTAGCATTGTCATTAGATCCATTAACTCTCTCTATTTGAATTTTAGAAACGCTAGAGTCTTTTAATTTATTTTTAATATAAGTTCTAAGTGCATTATCTTCTACTAAGTAATCAGCATAACTATGTTTGTCTGCATACCATACTGAATCCCAGTCTTTAATAACACCCACTCTTAAACCGTGTGGATTTACTTTTTGACCCATCGTGAACCTCCTTATCTTTCTTTAAGATATATTGAAATATGAGCAGTACGTTTGTTAATTCTATAAGCTCTTCCTTGAGCTCTAGGACGAATTCTTTTAAGAGTTGGTCCTTGATTAGCAACTACTTCATCAACATATAATTTATCAACATCAAATCCTAAGTTATGTTCTGCATTAGCCATAGCAGATTTTAAAACTTTTGTTATAATTTCAGCAGCATATCTTGGTGAGTAATTAAGAATTGCTAAAGCTTCTGAAGCATTTTTCCCTTTAATTTGGTCTAAAACTATTCTAGCTTTAGTGTTAGAAATTCTAGCAAAATTGTGATGAGCTTCGGCTCTTTGTCTTTTAAGTTCTCTAGTAGCTTGATTTCTAACTTTTCTTTTATACTTACTTCTGCTTTTAATCTGTTCAGACATTAAATTAACCTCCTTCCAAATCCGATTAACGTACTTTTGATTTTTTCTCTGCGTCTTTTCCGTGTCCTCTATAAGTTCTAGTTAAAGCGAACTCTCCTAATTTATGTCCAACCATATCTTCAGTAATGTATACAGGCACATGTTTTCTACCATCGTGAACAGCAATTGTATGACCAATCATTTCTGGAAAAATAGTAGAACGACGAGACCAAGTTTTTATAACATTTTTAGTATTAGCAGCATTTTGAGCATCTACCTTTTTAAGAAGGTGTGCATCACAAAATGGTCCTTTTTTAAGCGATCTAGCCATTTAAACAGCCCTCCTTTTATTTATTTCTACCACGGATAATATATTTATTACTTGCTTTGTGTTTCTTTCTAGTTTTGTATCCAAGTGCTGGTTTACCCCAAGGAGTACAAGGAGATGGTCTACCGATAGGAGTTCTACCTTCACCACCACCGTGAGGATGGTCATTAGGGTTCATAACAGAACCACGAACAGTAGGACGAATACCCATATGACGTTTTTTACCAGCTTTACCAATGTTTATAAGTTCGTGATCAATATTACCAACTTGACCAATAGTAGCTCTACAATCAATAGGTAATAATCTCATTTCACCAGAAGGAAGTCTAACAGTAGCATATTTACCTTCTTTAGCCATTAATTGAGCAACGTTACCAGCAGCACGAACTAATTGTCCACCTGCACCTGGTTTCATTTCAATATTGTGGATTTCAGACCCAACAGGGATATTTCTCATAGGTAATGCATTACCAACTCTAATTTCTGCATCTGGTCCATTAGATAAAATGTCGCCAACTTTTAATCCATTAGGTGCAATGATGTAAGATTTAACACCATCTGCATAACAAATTAAAGCAATATTAGACGTTCTATTTGGGTCATATTCAATAGCAACAACTTTAGCGTTGATACCATCTTTATTTCTTTTAAAATCAATAATTCTATATTTCTTTTTGTGTCCACCACCGTGATGACGAACAGTTATTTTACCCTGATTATTACGCCCAGAAGTTTTTTTGATATGAACAACTAAGCTTTTTTCAGGAGTTTTTTTAGTAATTTCTGAGAAGTCAGAAACAGTCATCTGTCTTCTTGAAGGTGTATAAGGTTTAAATCTCTTAATACCCATTAATTACACTCCTTTCGATTTTCTTTACAACGTTTCCGTGTGTTTCATAGTTATATTAATTATACTACATTCCTTGGAAGATTTCAATATCTTTACTATCTTCTTTTAATTTAACAATTGCTTTTTTTCTATTGTTAGTTTTACCAACAGTATAACCACGTCTTTTAGTTTTACCTGTTAAGTTCATAGTATTAACTGAATCTACTTTAACACCATCAAACATTTTTTCTACTGCTTGTTTAATTTGTATTTTAGTAGCTTCAGGGTGTACATAAAAAGCATATTTTCTATCTGCCATAAGGGACATACTTTTTTCAGTAACAACAGGTTTTAAAATAACATCATAGTACTTAATATCAGCCATTATTTGTACACCTCCTCAATTTTAGCTAAAGCTTCTTTTGTAACAACAAAGCTTTCATATTTTAAGATGTCATATACGTTAATAGTACTAACACCAGCAGTTTTTACATTAGGTATGTTTCTAGCAGATAATAATACATTTTTATTATTTTCTTCTAAAACAACTAAACCTTTGTTTACATTTAAGTTATCAAGAACTTTTTTCATTTCTTTAGTTTTGATTTCATTTAATTTAAGCTCATCTACAACAACAAATTTTTCACTATTAACTTTAGTAGTAAGAGCAGATTTAAGAGCTAATCTTTTAACTTTTTTATTTAATTTAAAAGAAAAATCTCTTGGTTTTGGAGCGAATACAACACCACCGCCAGTCCATTGAGGAGCACGGATAGAGCCTTGTCTAGCACGACCAGTACCTTTTTGTCTCCAAGGTTTTCTACCACCACCACGAACTTCAGCACGTGTTTTAGCACTTTTAGTACCTTGTCTTTGATTAGCTAAGTATTGAACAACTGCTTGATGCATAACGTGTTCATTCACTTCAACTCCAAAAATATTTTCATTTAATTCAACAGAACCTACTTCGTTTCCGCTCATATTTAAAACTTTAACAGTTATCGCCATTTAGGTTTTCCTCCTTTCGTAAAGATTAATTAAGCCTTTACGCTTTCTTTAATAACAAGCATTGAACCTTTATTGCCAGGAACAGCACCTTTAACAAGAATTAAATTCTTTTCAGCATCTACTCTAACAACTTCAAGGTTTTGAATAGTAACATTTTCTGCACCCATATGTCCAGGCATTTTTTTACCTTTTTTAACTTTACCAGGAGTAGTAGCAGAAGATAAAGAACCAACACCTCTGTGATATTTAGAACCGTGAGCCATAGGTCCTCTATGTTGATTATGTCTTTTGATAGCACCTTGGAACCCTTTTCCTTTAGATACACCACTAACATCAATTTTATCACCAGCGGCAAATACATCAGCTTTTATTAAAGCACCAAGTTCATATTCACTTGCATTTTCAAACTTAAATTCTTTTAATAATTTTGTAGCAGAAACACCTGCTTTTTCAAAGTGACCTTTTAAAGGTTTGTTCACTTTATTTTCTTTAACGTATCCAAAGCCTACTTGTACAGCTTCGTATCCATCATTTTCAATTGTTTTCTTTTGAGTAACAACACAAGGGCCTGCTTCTAAAACAGTAACTGGAATAAGTATACCATTTTCAGCAAAAATTTGTGTCATACCAATTTTTTTAGCAATAATGCCTTTTTTCATAATTAAATTGCACCTCCGTACTCTACAGCGGATTACCCATTAAAGATTTGGGCAATCATTCTAGGTAAATATAAGGCGAACTTATATAAACCACATTGGATTAATTACATTTATAAGTATTTGTAATTATTATTTAAGTTATAACCATTTATTGATATTTATTACTAAACATTCTAATTTATTAAAATTATAACATTTTTAAAGTAATATCAACGCCAGCTGGTAAATCAAGACGGCTTAAGCTATCCATAGTTTTTTGAGTTGGCATTAAAATATCAATCAATCTTTTATGAGTTCTAAGCTCAAATTGTTCTCTAGAATCTTTGTACTTATGAACTGCTCTAAGAATAGTAACAACTTCTTTTTTAGTTGGAAGTGGAATAGGTCCACTTACTTGAGCACCTGTTTTTTTAGCAGTTTCGATAATTTGTACAGCAGATTGGTCGATTAACTTATGGTCATAAGCTTTAAGACTGATTCTAAGCTTTTGATTAGCCATAAAAAAAGTCCCCTCCTTTTCGCACTTTTAGTTTTTAGTACGACAAGCGGTGACTGCACACATCAATACAATAGACATATTATGCCCATAATAAGTATATTACTTTATATAAAGAAAATACTTACAAATATTCGATATACACAGTGACTTGTCGCCCGGTTTCTTGAACTGGACATCGCTCCATAGAAAAACTTACCGACAGGGGTAACAACCTTCTATTTCATCGCTCTTAATGTCACAACAAAAAGATTATAGCATATAATATATATATTTGCAAGTATTTTTTTAATTTTTTTAAAATTTTTTAATCTTCACCAAAGGTTTTTAAAATAATAGTAACTGATAATACTTCATCATCTTCTATTATATTCTTTATTATATTAAAATCTTCTTTTAATATATATTTGATAACTATCAGAACCTAAGTCTATATAAATCAAAATATATCCTAATGATTTTAATTCCTTATGTACTATACAACTTACTTATTCAATATAATCATTTTTTGTCATATTCTATATATTCTGAAATTGCATTTATTTTTTGTTTTATAAATAAGTTTTCTAGTGTATCTAGATAATTTTATGAATATTCTCTCCAGTCAAATGAACAAACAGGAGAATTAAAAAAATCATATTCTTGAAATTTAATGTATCCTTCTATATGCTCTTGAAAAAAGTCATCACTATTCATAGTATAGATACTATACGATCCCAATACTCTACTTGATGGTTTTCATCATCTTGTTCCATTTTTCATTTTTCTTTACTGTATTCTTTTAATTTCTAATATTTTATATTTTTGTTCAGTATTTTTAGAAATAATTTCAGTTATTTTAAATGCTTTATCTTCAAAACTCATTTTTATCACTCATATATGTTATATAATTTTGCTTACATTATATAATATATATTTAATTTTTTCAATACTATTTTTAAAGTTATGATATAAATTATAAAAGCTAATTTTAATTTTATAATTTTTTATAAACTACTTGATACCACTCATTTATTTCACGGTTTAATTCTTTAGTTACTTTTTGACTAGCTATTATTTCATATCCTTCTAATATACATTCTTCTTCATTAAATGAAGTATAAGATAATCCATTTAATACGTGTCCTTCTTTATTTATAATAACTTCATTTTCAGATAAAATTATATTATTCTCAAAATGATTAAATGAATTATTTTTTGTACGCCAATCTAATATAATATAGTCAGCTGGAATATTTTTAGGTATTGTTTTAGATATATTCATACTTTTAGGTACTACCATACTAAAGCCCCAACCTATTGCAAGCTTTATTTTTTTATTTGTTTTAAAATTTTCTAACGTAGACAAATATGCTTCTACACCATTATTTTTACAAGCTTCTATCATATTTTTATCAGCGTCTATACCAAAGGCATTATATCCTATTTCATTTAAAAATTTTATATGCCTACCAGTGCCACAGCCTATATCTATAGCAATATCATTTTTATTAGGTTTAGCAAACTTCATAACTAAGCCTATTAAATCACTATCTGGATATTTGAGACCATACCATTTTTTGGGATTTACAATTTTTATATTTTCCATATTTTAATCTCCTTAAATTAGAATTGAAAATAATTTTCAATATTTTTAGCATCTATTCTTTCAATAATAAAAGATTTTTTATCCCATTCTCCATCATTAGTAAACATTCCTTTTATTCCTATATCTTTAAGTGGTTGTATCAAATCTGTATCTTTAGCTCCAAACATTGGTTTAACAGGTAAAACAAAAAAATCTTTTAAATTTAATTTTTCTTCTAAAATAATATTTTTACAAGGTATTATTTCATTTTCAATATAATCTTTAGTATCTCCTGTAAAAGCCTTGTGTGTAACTGTATGTATGCTATATTCTGCATATTTAAACTTTTTATAGGCTTCTGGCTTAGCAAACCTTTGTTTTAATAAATCACTTTCTAAATATTGCTTATTATCTATTAATATATAACCTTCTTCATTAAAATCTAAAACTTTGCTAGCATCTTTAAAATCAAATAGTAAATTACAACACCCTTTTACATATCTTCTAGTTTCATCTTGTTCGTGAGCGTACATTTTATCTATATATGATTTTTGTTCATTTGATAATTTAGGTATATTAAACTTTCTATTTTTCATCATTAATGCTATTTGTACTCTATGAGCAATAGGATAAATAGGATTTTCTAGCCAAGGTCCTGTTATTAATGCTGTATTTGTTATTATTCCTTCTTTTTCACACCAAGGTAAAACATTTTCACACCAATCTACTGTTCCATCATCACTCATAATATAGACTGTATTTTTGGATACTTCTTTGTGTATATTAGATATAGATTCTATATCCCAATCATTAATTCTAAACAGGTTAATTTGTGACTTAAATCTATCTAAACTTATAGGAAAGGCGCCTATAACGGCTGGCACCTCCTTACTACCAATAGAATGGTAAACTAATACAACTTTTCTAAACATTATTTTCTCCTTTCATTTTTTCGACAAACTATAATTCTATTATATATGAAATTTATATTTTGTCAATTTATTTATACATATAAAGATATTTTTGATTGACATAAGTGTAATATATTTTGTCAATTAAGACATACTATTAATGATATTTCAATATCAATTATATATTGTAATAATATCTATATATAAATTTTTTAGGAGTTGATTTGTCATTTTAAGCGATAAAATAAAAGAATTAAGATTAAAAAGTGGACTATCTCAAGCAGAAGTAGCAAGAAGATTACAAGTCACTAGAAGTTCTGTCAATGCTTGGGAAATGGGATTAAATGTACCTACAACACAATATATAGTAGAACTAAGTAAACTATTTAATGTTTCATCAGATTATATTTTAGGTATTGAAAACAATATGAAATTAGATGTAAGTTCTTTAAATGCAGAAGAATTAAATATAATATATAATCTTATTAATTATTTTCAAAATAAAAAAAGTACCCAATAGGCACTATCAATAATTGATAGTGCCTATTGGGTACTAAGATATAAAATATTTTTATAATTTGTTTATTTTAGTCTATGTCAAAGTCTTTAACAACACCTGTTAAAGCATTTATCTCTACTTCATAAACTCTGTTATCTTTCATTATTTTAAAGTCATATGTAGGAAGGTCATCACGTTCATAAGTATCTGATTCCTTCCAAATAACAGTTCCACCACCTACAGCTTTAATAGCTGCATTTTGTGCAGTATCAATACTTATTAATTTTTGTCCATTCCAAGTACCATTATTGGTAACAGAAGGTATTTGATTTGATATATTTGTTCCTGTTGAAGATACTGGTGGTAAATCAGTTGGTTCTCCACTAGTAGAAGTACTATTGCTTGTATTTATATAGATAGTTTTTGTATTAGAGTCCCAAGAGATATCGTGACCTAAAGCATCACTTACTGTTCTTAAAGGAACATATGTTGTCCCCTCACTAACAAAAGCTGTATTACCTTTACCTGTGTCTACACCATTAACAATAAGACTTTTAACTGAATATATAGCTTGTATATTTTTAGCTGTTGCAGCTAATGCAGTAACAGAAGTTGTTACCATAGCACCAATTATAATACCACTTATAAATCTTTTCATAATAATCTTCCTCCTAAAATTATATTAAATTAATACTATTTTTATAAATAATTTCTTTAATTAGTCAATGTCAAAATCTATTACGCTTCCTGTCAAAGCATCCATTTCTACTTCATAGATTTTATTACCATTTTTAATTTTAAAATCATATGTAGGATTATCGTCTAAATCATAAATATCTTCTTCTTGAAAGATAACATCTCCACCACCTACAGTTTCAATAGCTATTTTTTTAGCTTCTTCAATGTCAATTAATGTTTTTCCATTCCAAGTGTTGCCTTGTTGTGTTTGCTGTACATCAGAGGTTTGTTCTGTTTGAGCATCTCCTTGATATGGTGGCAAATCAGTTGGCTCACCTAAATTTTCATCTACTTGAGTTGTTTCTTGATTATATATAGCAATATTATTTTTCTGTATTCTTCCTTGTATTTGTCTTTCTTCCATAAAGTTTGTAAATTTATTTATAACAAATAATGCCACTAAGGCTACTGCAATACCTATAATAATGCCTATAATCATTTTATTAGATTTGGGGTCATTATTGTTCATACTTCCTCCTAAAAACATTATTTTATTTTATTTTTATATTATATATAACGATAATATTTTTTAAAAGTTTATTATTTTATTAAAAATTTTTTTGTAATATTTTTTTAATTTTATTGTAATCATTTTTAAATAATTTTGATATATAATAAATATATTATTTATTAAAAATTATTATTGTATATTAATAATTAAAATATCAAACTTAAAGGTGATTTATATTATGAAATTTTTTAAAATAACTATTACCAGTATACTTTTTATTTTATTTCTATTTAATATAAGTGTGTTTGCAGATGAACTTAAAGTGTATTCTACATATACAGCAAATAATCTTACAATTACAAGTTATAGTAAAAATTGGTCAAAATCTATGCTAAAAGACTTGTATCTAGAACTTTTAAATAATTTTCATAGCGACGAATTTGATTATTTAAGTAATATATATATTTATCCAGATTCTCCAGAGGGAGTGAATGGTCTTTATTATGATGATATCTTTTTAGAAAATGGGAAATACAAACTAGGTAATAACGCATATATAAATCTTTATAATGGTGACGAAAATAATACTATACGTAAAATATCTTATACTCTATCTCATGAATATGGACATCATTATATGGTATATAACCTTATGAAAACAGAAAATATATATTATCATAATTTACAAGATTCTAAATATGTTAAAATTAGAAACTTAAATGGTACTCCTGTTATATACGATGCTACAAAAAAAGATTATTTATACCATTGGGATATAATGGAAATAATGGCTGATGATTATGTTCAACTTTTAGGATCTTCTAATGCTAAAATGTCATATGACTATAAATCAGTAGATGAAATTTTAAAAGAAAACACAACTCCTTATAATAATCCAAATAGTTTTAATTTAAAACCTCAATTAAATCCATATATACCTTTAGCTGCAGACATTTCTGGATTATATAACTATTTATTAAATATAGGAGGATTTACTGTAGCTTCTCCTAAAATACCAGAAAAGCCAAAATTAAATAATGTTACTGGATATATGTCATTAAATAATGAACCAACATATAATATAACGTGGAATAATCCTAATAAAAATGAAGTTTTTGAATATACATTAGTTATATACCCAGAGAACAATCCTTTTGTTGCATATCCACTAAAGACTGTAACCTCTAAAGAACCTTTAAATGTTATCTTTGGAAGTTATAGTATAAAACAAAAAGATGGTACAATAAAATCTATATCCCAAATATATGAAGGCAAATATACTTTAAAACTATATATAAAAGATTCAAATGGATTTATGTATTCTTCAACACCTGTAACATACAATTTTACTCAACTCTCAAACAATATAACATCTAACAATACAAAATCTAGTAATACAAAATCTAATGATACTACTAAAACTAATAATGTTGTTAATGATAATAAACCTAGTGCTACACCAGATAGCAAACCTATTGGTCCTAGCTCTAGTGGTTCTTTAAATGATTTATTTTATTTAGTATCTAAAAGTTAAACATAAGGTTATAATTAAAAATAAAAAAGCTAGCTTTTATATAGCTAGCTTTTTTATTTTTAATTATACTATGAATTTATTGTTCAAGATAAAAATTATAAACTTACTTTTGTTTTAATCCTATTGCAATACGTAATTCATTTTTTGGCACAAAATATCAAAAAAAATAATTGATTATCTATTTTTTCTTAAAAATGTAGGTATGTTTAATTTAGTACCTTCATTTTCATTGTTGTTTTGTCTATTTAGTCCATAGTTATTATTTTCCTGATTTGTAAATATAGGCTCTTGTGTGTGATTTATTATAGGTTGTTGTTCTATTTGTTGATTATTAGAAAATCCATTTTGTAAATGCTGTGGTTGTATGTTGTAATGTTGATTGTTCATACCTTGATTTATAGGTTGTTGAATAGTAGGTTGTATCGTTTGTTGAGATGATATGTCTTGTTGATTTTCAGAAATATCTTTAAGGTCTGTAGCTACAATAGTAATAATAACTCTGTCTTTAAGATTTTCTTCAATAGAAGAACCATAAATAATATTAGCAGATGCATCTAGCATATCAGTTATACTTGACACACCTCTATTTATCTCTTTAAGTGCAAGGTCAGGGCCACCAGCAACATTAATAAGAAGACTTTTAGCACCTTCAATAGAAGTCTCTAATAATGGACTATTAATAGCTTCATTAACTGCGTCTTGTATTTTATTTTTACCACTGCCTTCACCAACACCAAGATGTGCATATCCTTTGTCTTTCATAATAGTAGTAACGTCGGCAAAGTCTACGTTTATTTCTGCTGGATTTTTTATAATGTTTGCAATGCCTGTAACGCCTTGTCTTAACACTTCATCTACTTTATGAAACGCCTCTATTTGAGTAGCATCATCTTCTATAATGTCTAATATACGCTCATTAGGTATAACTATAAGAGTATCTACATTTTCTCTTAATTTTTCTATACCCTCCATAGCATTTAAGGCTCTTTTTTTACCTTCAAAATTAAAAGGTTTAGTAACTACTGCTACTGTTAAGACACCTTGACTTTTGGCAATGTTAGCAACTACAGCAGCAGCACCAGTACCAGTACCACCACCCATACCAGCTGTTACAAACACCATATCTGCTCCCTGTATGGCTTGAGCTATATCATCTTTAGACTCTTCTGCAGCAATTCTCCCAACCTCTGGATTACCACCTGCTCCAAGACCACGAGTAGATTTTTCACCTATAACAATCGTTTTTTGTGCTAAACTTTTGTTAAGAGCTTGTCTATCTGTATTTATAGCAATAAAATCTATATCTGATGCACCAAATTCTACCATTCTATCTACTGCATTATTTCCTGCTCCACCAACACCTATAACAATTATTTTTTCTTCTTCGTTATTTATATTTTCTAAACCTATCAAGATAAACCCTCCTAATAATAATCTGTCTTATTTTTTCTATTATACACTATATATTTTAATAATTCAATTCATTTTTTAAGCTATAATTAAATATATATTATAGTATATATATTTTTTTATATTTTTTCAAGTATAATATTAAATTTATGCTATAATTTTAATTATTGTATAAATAATATAGTGGTTTAAATCTGCTATAATAAATATTAAGTCATATATTTAAAAATAGGTGGTTTATTTATATCATCTATATATAAAAATCCTTTTTCTTCTGGCTTAAAATTTTTAACTATTTCATTTAAAGTATTTATTTTTATATTTAAGCCTTCTCTATTTCCCAAAATAATATCTAAATTTTCCATATACAGATGAATATCTTCTAAATTTGATATATCTATTTTTAATATTTGTTTTAAATCTTCTTTATCTTTTATAGCATTTGTAATCTCCATAACAATTGAAAATGCTTCGTCATTATCGGTTTTTAACTTTTTACCAATAGTAAAGCTATCAAAATTTAATCCATAAATTATAGGTAATGGTTCTGTATAACTAGACTTAATATCTACAACCATACCACTTTCATCTATATACATATAGTCATTTATATATGGTACATAGCCAACTATTTGTCTTTCAGTAATATCTATTGTTACAGTATCGGGTAACTTTTTTGTTAATTTAACACTTTCTATGTAATAATTATTTTTTAGTCTTCTTTTGACTATAAAATTATTAAAACTAAGAATATTAGTAGTTTTATCTAATTTTATTTGTCGTATAATATCTGCTTTTTCTAATGTTTCTAATCCATTTATTTCTATATTTTTTATATTAAGCCACGGAGATAGCATTAATAACATAACTATAAAAATTAATAACGCTATCCCCATTAAAATATAAGTATATATTTTTTTCATTAGCTCACCTAATCTTTAATGTATTTTATATCTGCTCCTAATAAATTAAGCTTTTTGTCTAAATTTTCATATCCTCTGTTTATATAGCAAGCGCCTTCTACAACAGTCTTTCCTTTAGCAAAAAGTCCAGCTGTTATAAGACCTGCGCCTCCTCTTAAATCTTTTGAAAAGACAGTGGTTCCTGTTAAGTTATCTACTCCATTTATAATAAATGTATTGTCATTTTCTAAAATATTACACCCTAATTTATTAAGCTCTGCTATATGCTTGTTTCTAGCCTCAAATATATTTTCTTTTATAGTACTTGTTCCCTTTGCAACAGCCAAAAGGCTCATAATTTGTGGTTGAAGGTCTGTTGGGAAATATGGATAAGGCTTTGTTTCTAAAAATTCTATTGGCTTTATTACGTTGGGTGCTTTTATGTTTATGCTATTTTTATTAGTGTGTATTATACAACCAGTACTTTCTAAAATTTCTATTAAAGATGTTAAATACTGTGGGTTTATTCCATCTATTTTTGTATGTCCATTTGTTATAGCACTCATACATAAAAAAGTCCCTGCTTCTATTCTATCTGGCATTATTGTATATTCTACTAATTCTTTTAATTTATCTACACCTGTTATAGTTATAGTATCTGTACCAGCTCCACTTATATTAGCTCCCATTTTTATTAAGAAGTTTGCCATATCTATTATTTCTGGCTCTCTAGCACAATTTTTTATAATAACTTTACCATTTACAAAAATAGAGGCAAGAATAATATTTTGAGTAGCTCCTACACTAGCAAAAGGTAAATTTATAGTAGTAGGCGTTATATTATTTACACTAGCTTTTATAATTTCATTTTCTTCATTTATGTTTATTCCCATTTTTTCAAAGGCTAAAAGGTGAAAATCTATTGGTCTTTTTCCAAGATTACAACCACCAGGATAGCATATACTAGCCTCTTTAAATCTAGATATTATAGCACCTAAAAATACTATGGAAGAACGCATTTTTTTGACTAAATCTTGATTAACAGTTGTCTTATTCATATTTTTAGAATTTACGATTACTGTATTTTCTCCATAGTCAACATCACAGCCTAAATCCCTTAATATATCTATGGCTACCATTGTATCTAAAAGCATAGGTACATTTTTTAAAATTGATATACCACTGTTTAAAACCGTTGAGGCAAGTATAGGTAAAACAGCATTTTTAGCCCCACTTACAAAAATTTGACCACTTAGTTTGTTTCCACCTTGTACTATATATTTACCCATATATAACCCTCCAAAAAATTCATATTTTATATTATGAAAGGTTATATATTTTGGTTACATATTTTATTAAGCTTTTTTTAGTTTAGATAAATTTGCCATAAGTTTCTTTTCTCCAACGTTGTCAAAACTTATAGTTACCTCATAGTCTGCACCTGCTGGTTCTATTTTTAGAACAGTACCTTGTCCAAATTTAAAGTGTTTTACTGTATCTCCAACTTGAAAATCTAAAAAGACATTTTTAGGTGCAGGTATATCTCTTTTTAAATATGCAGATACGTTAGGCTTATAAGATGGCTGTGGTCTATATTTATTTGAAGTTTCCTCACTTGTAGAAAAAGAAATTTTTTGTTTTTCTGGTTTTTCTTTTATATTTATTAATTCTTGTGGCATCTCTTTAAAAAATGATGATGTAGCATTATTAATGTATCTACCGTGTTGTAATCTGGATTTTGCATTTGTAATATATAATTCTTTTTTAGCTCGTGTTATACCTACATATAAAAGTCTTCTTTCTTCTTCTATATCAGTTGGATTTCCACTAGTTAATGCACGATATGTAGGGAATATTCCCTCTTCAAATCCAACTATAAAAACAACAGGAAACTCAAGACCTTTAGAACTATGTAATGTCATTAAAGTTACTACATTATCTCCATCTTCCATAGAATCTATATCTGCCACTAAAGATACTTCTTCTAAAAACTTTGTAAGAGATACATCTTCTTCACTTTCTTCATATTCAACTGCTTTACTAACAAATTCTTCTAAGTTTGATATACGTCCTAAGGCTTCATCTGTGCCTTCTTTTCTAAGTTCTTCTGTATATTCTGTTTTATATAATATATAGTCTATTAAATCTGGTATTGATAATTCCCCAGCTTTTTTTATAAAGTCGGATATAAGACTATAAAAATCTACTACACTTTTTGTTTTTCTACCTAAATCTGATATTTCATCTGCTTTAGATAAAGCTTCAAAAAGTGTTATATTATTGTTTAAAGCATACTCACTAGCTTTTAGTATAGTAGCATCACCTATACCTCTTTTAGGAACATTTATTATTCTTTTTAAAGATATTTCATCATCAGGATTTTCTAATACTTTTAAATAGCTTATAATATCTTTTATTTCTTTTCTTCCATAAAAGTTTACACCGCCGTATAACTTATATGGTATAGACAAAAATACAAGTTGTTCTTCTAAAATCCTAGACAAACTATTATTTCTGTATAATATAGCAAAATCTTTATAACTATATCCATCTTTCATTTTATTTAGTATTTCATTTGCTACAAATACAGCCTCTTCTCTGTCTGAATTACACTTTTCATAATTTATAAGAGAGCCTTGTTCATTTTCTGTCCAAAGATTTTTTTCTTTTCTTCCAAAATTATTTTTTATAACAAAGTTTGCCGTATCTAATATAGTTTTACTTGAACGATAATTTTGTTCAAGTTTTATAACTTGTGCATCTTTAAAGTCCTTTTCAAAGTCTAATATATTATTTATATCAGCACCTCTCCAACCATATATACTTTGGTCATCATCACCTACTACACAAATATTTTTATATTTATTAGCTAAAAGTTTTATTAATGTGTATTGGCTAGTACTAGTGTCTTGATATTCATCTACCATTATGTACTTAAAACGTTCTTGATAATATTCTAAAACATCTGGGTTATTTACAAAAAGTTGTACTGTTTTAAATATAAGGTCGTCAAAGTCTAAAGAATTGTTAGCTTTTAATCTCTCTTCATATGCTATGTATATATCAGCTATTAATTTTTTTCTAAAATCTGAATCTACATTTTGAGCATATGTAGTAGCTGTAATAAGTTTATCTTTTTGTCTGCCTATTTCATTTAATGCTGCTTTGGGACTTAGTAAGTCATCATTTATTTTATAATCTTTCATTATGTCCTTTATAAGACGCTCTGAATCATCTGAATCATATATTGTAAACTTGTTTGTATAACCTATTTTATCTATATCTCTTCTTAAGATACGAACACAAAGAGAATGAAAAGTAGATACTAATACTTGATTTCCCTCTTCACATATATTAAATACCCTTTCTTTCATTTCTCTTGCGGCTTTGTTTGTAAAGGTAATAGCTAATATATTAAAAGGTCTTACTCCTTGTTCTATAAGATATGCTATTCTATGTGTTAAAACTCTAGTCTTTCCAGATCCAGCCCCTGCTAACAAGAGAAGAGCTCCATCTGTTTTTAAAACTGCTTCTCTTTGCATAGGGTTTAATGTATTTAATCGTTCTTTCATTTTTATTTCTCCTAAATTTAATATTTATTTTTTATTTTTTTATTTAAGACAAAAAATAAGCTTACTATTATTATGCCTATCATAGCTCCAAAAAAATCTAATAAAACATCTTTTACAGAAGAAGTTCTTCCGTCAGAATATATTTGTATATATTCATCTATAACAGGTATAAATATAGCCAAAAACATAGGAAACCCTATTATACTAAAAATTTTATTTGTAAATGCTTCAAAAGTAAGCATAAGAAAAACACCTAATGTAAAAAACTCTACAAAATGTGCAAGCTTTCTTATAAAATACCCTTCTAACTTAAAGTTTAATCCTATACTATTTATTATATTATTTATAAAATTTAAAACAGTTGTACTAGCATTTGATGAACTTTCACCATTTTGAATAGAGTTATAAAATATAAACATTACTACTAATATTGTAACTATCAAATAAACTATTTTTTTTAAATTTAGACGCATATAGCCTCCTTTAAAACTCTTTTATAATATTATATTTAAAAATATAATATTTGTAAATAACCAATCTATAATCAATTTATTTTTTTAATATTTTTTAGTATTATTATTTAAAAATATAATATTTTAATTAAATATGATTTATAATTTTAAAGACCATAGATTTATCTATAGTCTCAGATTGTAGACAAAATAGATAGTGGTCTTTATATTAGTTTTACATTTTTAAATGCTTTGCATTTAAAAATTTTAATCACAAGACGGGGCTTTGCCTCGGATTGTGTAAAAAGCTAGATTTTTAGGGGCTTTAGCCCTTGTACGAGAAAATCAGCTTTTTTACTTTAATTCAGTTTCTAAAAGATGAAAATTCATCTTTTAGAAAGGCTGTAGACTTTGTCTACAGCCTAGACCATAGATTTATCTATAGTCTTATGTCTTTACTATAAACATTAAATGGTTTAGTAATAAACACTTCTTTTATGTTTAATTTATATTCTAAATTTCTTTTAGCAATTGCTGCTTGCTTTTTTTGTTTAAATATTCCAAAAACAGCAGAACCACTCCCACTCATAAGACTTCCCAAAGCACCATTTTTAATCATCGAGTTTTTTATGTCTGCTATTATAGGGTATTTTTGTATTGATACAGTTTCTAAAACATTACATAAATTTTTGCTAATGCCTTCTATGTCTTGCTTTTCTAAATAATATATTATTTTTTCTATATCTGGTCTTTCTTTTATATTAGATAAATCTAAACTTTTAAAAACAGAGGCAGTAGATATACTAATATTAGGTTTAGCTATTAGTATATAACAATGAGGAAAAGGACTTAAAGGGGATAACTTTTCTCCTATTCCTTTAGCAAGATACGTCCCTCTTTTGATACAAAATGGAACATCTGCTCCAAAGTCTTGTCCTATTTTTAATAATTCCTCGTTAGATATTGGAAGTTTAAATAACTTTCTCATACCAATTAAAGTGGCAGCACAGTCTGCACTTCCCCCAGCAAGACCAGCACATATTGGTATACTTTTTATTAACTTTATATTTATACCATATTTTATATTGTAATTTTCTTTTAAATATTTTGCCGTTTTATAAACTAAGTTTTTACTATCTGTTGGTAACCAATAAATATTTGTATTTATAACTATGTCATTTGTAAATGTTTTAGATATAGTTATAGAATCTGATAAGTTTATAGACTGCATAACCATCTCTAAATTGTGATATCCATTTTCTAATCTTTCCACAACATCTAAAGCAGGATTTATCTTTGCCTTTGCATATAACTTTATTCTTTCCATATTTATCACCCTAACTTTGTTTACTTTCATATATTTTAACACATAAATTATAAAATAAAAACACAAATTTTAATAAAATATAAGAAAAAAATAATAAAAATATAAAAAAAAATAAATTAAAAACACTTGACGTTTTTGCAAAGTAATAATATACTTTGAATATCAAAAGATTTTTTAAACCTTTGTATTATATGGAGGATATAATATGAAAAAAACTTTAGATACTATTAGTGGACTTATATCTAGCGTCTTTTATGACATAATTAAGCTAGAAGAAAATTTTTTAAAAAATAATAAATATAAAGATGTGTCCTCTAAAGAGATAAGAACTATTGAGGCAATAGGTATTAATAGACCTAAAAGTATGGGCTCTATTGCTAAAAACCTTGATATAACTCTTGGCACACTAACAGTTTCTATCACAAACCTTGAAAAGAAAGGATATGTTAGACGTGAAAAATCTCTTAATGATAAAAGAGTTGTAAACGTAATGCTTACAGAAAAAGGTAAAAAGCTTTTTAGACTTCATAAAAAATTTAAACAAAATATTATGAAATCAATAGTTATAGACCTTACTAATCAAGAAAAAGAGATTTTTAATGGTGCATTAAATAGAGTTAGTCAAATATTGCATAAGCAATATATAAATACTTAAAAGGAGAAATATATGTTTAATTCAAAAATAATCTGTTTTGAAAGCTATGTGCCTGAAAAAATCATAACAAACGATGAACTTTCTAACATTGTAGATACTTCTCACGAATGGATATATACACGAACAGGTATATCTAAAAGACGTATTTCTACTGTTGAAAATACTTCTGACTTAGCTATAAATGTAGGTAAAGCACTTATTAAAAACTCTAATATAGCACCAGAGGATATAGATATAATAATTGTAGCTACAATAACACCTGACCATCTTACTCCCTCTACTGCTTGTATAGTACAAGGAGCAATAGGTGCAAAAAATGCTTTGGCTTTTGATATAAACGTAGCTTGTTCTGGTTTTGTTTATGCTTTATCTGTTGCTGATAAGTTTTTAAAATCTGGTCTATACAAAACTGCTTTAGTTATAGGGGCTGAAACCTTATCTAAAATAGTAGACTGGTCTGACAGAGGAACTTGTGTATTATTTGGAGATGGCTCTGGTGGAGCTCTACTAGTAGCTAGTGAAGATGAAAATAGTATTATTGCAGAAGATTTAAAGGCTGATGGTATGTGTTGGCAAGCCATAACAGGAGGTAGCATAGGAATAAATAATGCCTTTATAAAAGATAAAAAAGAAAATCCATTTTATTTACAAATGAATGGTAGAGATGTATTTAAGTTTGCTACAAAAACTGTTCCAAAAAGTGTACAACAAGTTTTAGACAAATCAAACCTTAGCTTAGATGATATAAAATATATAGTACCTCATCAAGCTAACTTAAGAATAGTAGAGGTAGTAGCTAAAAAGTTAGAAGTTGACTTAGATAAGTTTTACTTAAACTTACAAGACTATGGTAATACTTCTGCTGCTAGTATACCTATTGCATTAGCCGAAATGTCAAAAAAAGGTATATTAAAAAAAGATGATAAAATAATTATTACAGGCTTTGGAGGCGGACTTACGTGGGCTTCTATGCTTATAAAAATATAGGTTACTATGGATAAAATAAAGTTACTTATATCTATTATACTAGGTATGGCTCTTGGTAGTATATTAGGTATAATAGTTTATAATATTTTTAATAAAATATAAACTTAATAAAATATAAAAAGGTTAAAAAGGTGATAATATGAAATCAAATTTATGTGATATATTAGGTATTAAATACCCTATTTTTCAAGGAGCAATGGCTTGGATATCTGACGGAGAGTTAGCAGCTAGTGTATCTAATGCTGGTGGACTTGGTATAATAGCTGGAGGTAACGCTCCAGGTGAGGTTGTTCGTGAAGAGATAAAAAAGGCAAAATCTTTAACAGATAAACCTTTTGCAGTAAACATTATGCTTTTATCTCCTTTTGCAGAAGAGGTTGTAAAAGTAGTATGTGAAGAAGGTGTAAAAGTTGTAACAACAGGAGCTGGTAACCCTGCTAAATATATGGATTTATTTAATGAACATAATATTTCTGTAATTCCTGTTATTCCTTCAGTTGCTCTTGCTCAAAAAATGGAAAAAATAGGTGCAAAAGCAGTTGTAGCAGAAGGTATGGAAGCCGGAGGACACATTGGTAAGCTTACTACTATGGCTTTAGTTCCACAAGTGGTAGACGCTGTTAATATACCAGTTATTGCAGCAGGTGGTATAGCAGACGGAAGAGGTTGTGCTGCTGGATTTATGCTAGGTGCTCAAGGTGTACAAATTGGTACAAGATTTTTACTTGCAAATGAATGTAACATACACGAAAACTATAAAGAAAAAGTAGCTAAAGCTAAAGATATAGATACTGTTATTACAGGACAAATAACAGGACACCCTGTTCGTGTATTAAGAAATAAACTAGCTAGACTTTATGATACAGTAGAAAGAGAAGAACTAAGAAAAGAATCTCCAGATATAGAAAGAATAGAAAAATTAGGTTCTGGTGCTTTACAAAGAGCCGTAAAAGAAGGAGATGTAGAAAACGGTTCTGTTATGGCAGGTCAAATCGCTGGTATGGTTTCTAAAAGACAAAGCTGTGAAGAAATTATACAAGAACTTGTTAGTGAATTTGACGCTTTAATGGGTAATAAATAATTTTAAGTTATATTATTAAGGAGAAAAACAATGAAAATATGTTTTATATTTAGTGGTCAAGGTGCTCAATACAACGGTATGGGTAAAGAACTTTATGACAACTTTTCAGTATGTAAAAAAGTATTTGAAGATGCAAACAATGCTTTAGATTTTAATATAACAGATATATGTTTTAATGAAGATGACAGACTTAATGAAACAGAATATACTCAACCAGCTATTTTAACAACAAGCTATGCTATATTTAAACTAATGGAAGAAAAAGGCATAAAAGCAGACTATATGGCTGGGCTTAGTCTTGGAGAATACTCTGCTCTTTGTGCTAGTGGTGCAATAGATTTTAAAGAAGGTGTAGCCTTAGTTAGAAAAAGAGGTAAATATATGACAGAGGCAGTTCCTGTTGGAGTTGGTGCTATGTCGGCTGTTATGAATACTGATGAAGATATTATAAATAAAGTATTAAAAGAAGCATCTAATGATACAGAACTTGCTATGATAGCCAATTATAACGCACCAGGACAAATTGTAATAGCAGGACATACTAAAGCCATAGAACGAGCAGAAAATATTTTTAAAGAAAAAGGTATAAAAAAAGTTATAAGACTTAATGTAAGTGGTCCTTTTCATACTTCATTATTAAAACCTGCTAGTGATAAACTTAAAATAGAACTTGAAAATATAACTATTAACACACCTAATGTAGATGTGTTTACAAACTTAACAGGTGAAAAGGTAGAAAACATAAAAGATACATTAATTAAACAAGTAAAAAGTCCTGTTAAATGGGAACAAACTATAAAAAATCTTATTAATCTTGGGGTTGACACTTTTATAGAGTTAGGACCTGGAAAAACTTTATCATCTTTTGTTAAAAAAGTTAGTAAAGAAGTTAATGTATACAACGTAGAAGACTTATCTAGTTTAGAAAAAACTTGTAAAGGAATAGGTATAGAATAATGTTAAAAGAAAAAACAGTAATAGTTACAGGTGGTGCTAAAGGTATAGGAAAGGCTATTGCAATAGCTTTTGCTAAAGAAGGTGCAAACATTGTTTTAAATTATAGAAGCACAAGTCCAGATGATGTAGTTAAAGAAATAGAAGCCCTTGGCGTAAAATGTTTAACCGTTATGGCAGATATTAGTGATTTTAATCAAGCTAAAGAATTAGTAGATAACGCAATAGAAGAATTTAAAACAATAGATGTTTTAATAAATAATGCTGGTATAACAAAAGACAATCTTCTTTTAAAAATGTCTGAAGATGATTTTGATATGGTTATAAACACAAATCTTAAAGGTGCTTTTAATATGATAAAACACACAAGTAAAATAATGCTTAAACAAAAAAGTGGAACTATTATAAATATGAGTAGCGTTGTTGGTTTAACTGGTAATATTGGTCAAGTAAACTACTCTGCTAGTAAGGCTGGTATGATAGGTATGACATTTTCTACTGCTAGAGAGCTTGCATCTCGTGGCATAACTTGCAATGCTATTGCTCCTGGATTTATAAAAACAGATATGACAGAGGTTTTATCTGATAACATAAAAGAAAGTATTTTAAATACAATACCTTTAAAAAGATTTGGTACAACAGATGAAATAGCTAGTACCGCAATATTTTTAGCTAAAAATAAATATATAACAGGACAAGTGATTACTGTCGATGGTGGTATGGTAATGGCTTAATCCTTAGGAGGTTAATATGGAAAGACGAGTAGTAATAACAGGTATGGGATTAGTTACACCTGTTGGTAATAATGTTAATGAATTTTGGGATAGTATAAAAAATGGTAAACACGGTATAGGACATATTACACATTTTGACACTTCAGATTCTAAAGTAAAAATAGCAGCTGAACTTAAAAATTTTGAACCAGAAAAAGTTTTAGATAAAAAAGAAATAAGAAGACTTGAGCCTTTTAGTGTATATGCTTTATATGCAGCTCAAGAAGCAGTTGATAATAGTGGTCTTGACTTAAATAAAATAGACCCATATAGATTTGGAACAATTATTGGATCTGGTATGGGTGGTATTGGTATGATTGAAGACCAAATGATTAAAATGGTAGAAAAAGGTCCTTCAAGACTTGCTCCTTTATTTATCCCTAGTGTTATAACAAATATGGCAGCAGGACACGTTGCTATACGTTTTGGTGCAAAAGGTTCTTGTGAAACTGCTATAACTGCTTGTGCAACAAGTACCAGTTGTATTGGTATGGCTTTTAGAAATATAAAATATGGATATGAAGATATTATATTAGCTGGTGGTACAGAAAGTACAATTACAAAAGCTGGTATTGGTGGCTTTGCCGCTTTAAAAGCCTTATCTACATCTGAAGATTTAGACAGAGCATCTATCCCATTTGATAAAGAGAGAAATGGCTTTGTTATGGGTGAAGGTGCTGGTATATTAGTTTTAGAAGAGTTAGAACACGCCAAAAAACGTGGTGCAAAAATATTAGCAGAAGTTGTTGGATATGGTGCTACTTGTGATGCTTATCATATGACTGCTCCTTGTGAAGATGGTGATGGTGCTGCTCGTGCTATGATTAAAGCTATGGAAGAAGCTAATGTAAGTCCATCGGATATTACATATATAAATGCTCACGGCACAAGCACACCTGCTAATGATGTAGGCGAAACTAAAGCCATTAAAACTGCCCTTAAAGACAATGCTTATAATGTTTCTATAAGCTCTACAAAGTCTATGACTGGTCATCTTTTAGGTGCAACAGGTGCGGTTGAGGCTATTGCTTGTATATTAGCTCTACAAAATAACTTTGTACCACCAACAGCTAATTATAAAGTGCCAGACGAAGAATGTGACTTAGATTATACACCAAATGTTGGTAAAGAACGTGAAATGAAATATGCTTTATCTAACACTCTTGGTTTTGGTGGACATAATGCTGTGTTATGTCTAAAAAAATGGGAGGAGTAATAAAATGGAATTTGAAAAAATTAAAGATTTAATGCAAAGTTTAGATAATTCTAGTCTTATGGATTTTGAACTTAAATTAAACGATGGCTTTTATCTTAGAATGAATAAATATAATAGCCAACCTACACAAAATCATACGTTTATACAAGAACAACCAGTACAAAAAACTCCTGAACATTCTCATACTATTAATAACATAGCAGAAAACATATCAGAACCTATAACTATAATTCCTGAAACAAAACAAGAAGTAAAAGAAGGCAACATTATATCTAGTCCAATAGTAGGAACGTTTTATTCTAGTAGCTCCCCTACTAAACCTGCCTATGTAAAAGTAGGTGACAAGGTAAAAGAAGGCGATGTTTTATGTATTATAGAAGCTATGAAAGTTATGAATGAAATAACAAGCCAATATAGTGGAGAAATTGTAGAAATAATGGTTGAAAATGAAGATATGGTTGAATATAACCAACCTTTATTTAGAATAGTATAATTATTTTAAACTAATTTATATTTTATATAAAAATTTTTTAATAGATAGTCATATAATACTGTTATTAATATAGGTACTTTGCTACCTATATTAATAACAATTTTTATAAAGGAGAAATATTATGAATATTAAAGAAATAATGGAAATTATCCCTCATAGATACCCTTTTCTTCTAATAGATAAAATAGTAGAAATAGAAGAAGGTAAAAAAATAGTCGCTATAAAAAACGTAACTATGAACGAACAGTTTTTTCAAGGTCACTTTCCTGTTGAACCTGTTATGCCTGGTGTATTAATAATAGAGGCTATGGCTCAAGCTGGTGCTTGTGCAATTTTATCTTTAGATGAGTATAAAGGCAAAATTGCATATTTCGGTGCAATAAATAACGCAAAGTTTAGAGATAAAGTTGTTCCTGGAGATACTTTAAGACTAGAAGTAGAACTTTTAAAACTTAAAAAAGTAGCTGGCATTGGCAAGGGTATAGCTTATGTTGGAGATAAAAAAGTAGCCGAAGCTGAATTTACTTTTATGATTGGATAGAGGTGGATTTTATGTTTAATAAAATATTAATAGCAAATCGTGGTGAAATAGCAGTTAGGATAATTAGAGCTTGTAGAGAAATGGGCATAGCTACTGTGGCTGTATACTCTGAGGCAGATAAAAACGCATTACATACACAACTTGCAGATGAGGCTATTTGTATAGGTGGTAATAAAAGTTCATCTAGCTATCTTAATATGAATAACATTATAAGTGCTGCTTGTCTTACTGGTGCTAATGCTATACACCCTGGATTTGGATTTTTATCAGAAAATACAAAATTTGCAGATATGTGTAAAGAATGTAACATAAAATTTATAGGACCAGACGCTAAAACAATAGACCTTATGGGTAACAAGGCTAACGCTAGAAAACTTATGATAGAAGCAGGCGTTCCAGTCACTCCAGGTAGCGACGGCGTTGTCGAAAGCATAGAAAAAGCAAAAGAGCTTGCTAAAGAATTTGGATATCCTGTTATGATAAAGGCATCGGCTGGTGGTGGTGGTCGTGGCATAAGAATAGTTAGAGAGGAAAAAGACTTAGAAGAAGCTTATAACTCTGCTAAAAGTGAAGCTAAAGTAGCCTTTGGTGATGATAGCATATATATGGAAAAAGTTATAGAAAATGCTAGACATATAGAAGTTCAAGTATTGGCAGATGAATATGGTAATGCTATACACTTAGGAGAAAGAGATTGCTCTTTACAAAGAAGAAATCAAAAAGTATTAGAAGAAGCCCCTTCTATTGCTCTTAACGAAGAAACTAGAAAAGCTATGGGTGAGGCTGCTATTAAGGCTGTTAAAGCATCTAATTATAAAAATGCTGGTACAATAGAGTTTTTATACGGTAAAGATAATAAATTTTATTTTATGGAAATGAATACTCGTATACAAGTAGAACACCCTGTTACTGAAATGATAACCGATATAGATATTGTTAAAGAACAAATAAGAATAGCTTATGGTGAAAAGCTAAGATACACTCAAGAAGACGTTAAGTTTAATGGACATAGTATAGAATGTAGAATAAATGCAGAAGACCCTTACAATAACTTTGCCCCTTCTCCAGGTAAAATAGACTATCTCTTTTTACCTAGTGGTTGTAACGGACTTAGAGTAGATAGTGCTGTTTATGCTGGATATACAATTCCTAGTTTTTATGATTCTATGATAGCCAAAGTTATAACAAAGGGAAAGACTAGAGAAGAAGCTATACAAAAAATGAAAAGAGCTTTAAATGAGTTTGTTATAGAAGGAATTAAAACTAATATAGACTTTCATATGGAGCTTTTAGAAGATGAAGATTACTTAAATGGAGATTTTGATACATCATTTATAAATAATAAAATATTAAAATAGGCTTTTGAAAGGAAGATTAATATGGATTTATTTAAAAACAAAAAAAGTCCTAATAATATAGATAAAAAAGGTGTAAAACAAAAGCTTTTTGCAAAGCCAGAAGTGCCAACAGGACTTTGTATAAAATGTAGTGGTTGTGGTACTACTATATACTCCAAAGAACTAGGCTTATATAACGTTTGTCCAGAATGTAACTTTTATTTTAGATTATCTGCTAGAGATAGAATAAAAACTATTGCCGATAAAAATATTTTTGTAGAATTTGATAAGGATATGCATGCAAAAAATCCTTTAAATTATCCTAACTATGATGAAAAAATTCAAAATTTAAAAGAGAAAACTGGTCTTAATGACGCCGTAGTTACTGGTAAATGTCAAATATACGGCAAAGATTGTGTATTATGTGTAATGGATTCTAAATTTATAATGGGTAGTATGGGTTCTGTGGTAGGTGAAAAAATAACACGAGCTTTTGAATATGCCACAGAACACAAATTGCCTATTATTATATTCACCGCATCTGGTGGAGCTAGAATGCAAGAAGGTATAGTATCTCTTATGCAAATGGCAAAAGTTAGTGCTGCTGCTAGCAGACATTCTGATGCTGGTCTTTTATATGTAACTGTATTGACAGACCCTACAACTGGTGGTGTTACGGCAAGCTTTGGTATGCTTGGTGATATAATCTTAGCTGAACCTAACACACTTATTGGATTTGCTGGTCCTCGAGTTATAGAACAAACTATTAAACAAAAATTACCTGAAGGTTTTCAAAAAGCTGAATTTTTATTAGAACACGGATTTGTAGATGCTATTGTTGAAAGGCAAAATATTAAAAAGACTTTATCTACTATATTAAAAATACACAAAAACCCTGTATAAAACTAACTTAATATTTATTGTAAAAAATTTGGTTATATAATAAACAAAATATAAATATTATTAATCAAAATTAACAAATTGACCAATCAATTAAAAATTAGGAGGTATTAAAATGTCCACTGCTTTTGAAACAGTTAGATTAGCAAGACGAGTGACTAGACCTAATGCTAAAGAATATATAGACTATATATTTACAAATTTTGTAGAATTACACGGAGATAGAGTATATAAAGATGACAAAGCTGTCATAGGTGGCATTGCTCTTTTAGACCATCAACCAGTTACTATTGTTGGTATACAAAAAGGTTCTACAATAGAAGAAAATATAGAGAGAAACTTTGGTTCACCTCATCCAGAAGGATACAGAAAAGCACTAAGACTTATGAAACAAGCAGAAAAATTTAATAGACCTATAATAACTTTTATAAACACATCTGGTGCATACTGTGGCATAGGTGCTGAAGAACGTGGTCAAGGTGAGGCTATCGCTAGAAATCTCTTTGAAATGGCTAATTTAAAAGTACCTATTATAGCTATCGTTATAGGCGAAGGTGGTAGTGGTGGTGCTTTAGCTCTTGGTGTAGCTGATAAAGTATGGATGCTTGAAAACTCTGTTTATTCTATATTATCTCCAGAGGGATTTGCAAGTATTTTATGGAAAGATGCAACAAAGGCTCCAGAAGCTGCCCAGCTTATGAAAATAACAGCTAAAGACCTTTTAGAGTTAGGTATTATAGAAAAAGTTATTCCTGAAGTAGACGGTGGTGTAGAAATGGATTTTATGTATACTGCACACATTTTAAAAGAAGAACTTATAAAAGAAGTAAATGCCCTTTTAAATATAGATAAAAATAAATTATTAGATGATAGATATAATCGCTTTAGAAAAATGGGCGAATTTGAAGAGTTTTAATAAATTTCATAGGTTATATACTGTTATAGCAAACGTTAAATAGCAAAGCTAAATAGTATATAACTTTTTTATTAAAATTTATATAAAATAAATAATAACTAAATTTTAATATTAAAATAAAAATTAGTTATTAATAATCTATTTTTTAATAAAATTATTGTAAATAATATTTATATTTGATAAAATATAATAAAAATCTAATGAGGTGATATTATGAAAAATTTATTAATTATTATAGACTATCAATATGACTTTGTTGCAGATGATGGACTTTTAACAGCTGGTAAGCCTGCTCAAATTATAGAAGATAATATATATAATTTATCTAGTACATATATAAAAAATAAACAAGATATAATATTTACATTAGATACACATATTAAAGAAGAATGGCATATACACCCAGAAAGTAAAAGCTTTAATATTCATTGTGAAAAGGGTACAAAAGGATATGAACCATATGGTAAATTAAAAGAGATTTTATCCTATGAAAATTGTAAAATGTTAGAAAAAAAAGGATACTCTCCTACAACACAAGATATAGAAAAAGTAATAAATAACTATGACCATATAGAGTTATGTGGTGTTGTTACAGACATATGTGTTTTACAAACTGCTATTATGCTCTATAATACTTGTGTTAATATGGGTAAAAATATTAAATTTAAAGTAAATTCTAAGGCTTGTGCTTCTTTTAATGAACAAGGTCATACATTTGCCATTGAATATATGAAAAATATTCTAGGATTTGAAATTGTTTAATAAAAATTAATTGAGTCTTTAATAGAAAGGTAATTTATGGAAGAAAAATTTGGTATTGCTATTAAATGTCTTTTAAAAAATGAATATAACAAATATCTTATTCTAAAAAAGACAGAAGAAGAAGCAAAAAATGATGCAAGTGAAAATTTATACGACATACCCGGTGGTAGAATGGAATATGGTGAGGACATAATCGATACACTTGTTAGAGAGGTTTTTGAAGAAACTGGTATTAAACTTAAGTTAAATCAAATAGAAAAAATATTAAATGCTAAATCTATTATTAGAAAAGATGGATTAAATTTAGTTGTTATTACATATATTGCTAATGTAAAAAATTGTAGTGTTAAAATTAGCTCAGAACATAGTGAATTTTATTGGATTGATAAAAATTTTAAAGATTTACCTAAATGGATAATAGATATTATATCTATGGTATAAACAAAGGCTACTTAATTAAGTAGCCTTTGTTTGTTTTTAAATCTTTAACTTATTAAATAAATTAATTATTTTAATTTTTCTTCTATTAATTTGGCTAATTTTTTAGCCTCTGTTTCTAACACATTTTGGTCATTTCCCTCTATCATAACTCTAACTAAAGGTTCTGTTCCAGAAGGTCTTATTAAAACTCGACCATTGCCTTCAAACATTTTTTCAAGGTTATCAATTGCATTTTTTATATCTTCATTTTCAAGATAGCTATATTTATTTTTATTATTAACTTTAGCATTAATAAGTACTTGTGGTAAAACTTTTATAATACTTCTAAGTTCTGACAATGTTTTACCTGTTTTTTTCATAACTTCTAAAATTTTAATAGCAGTTAATAGTCCATCACCTGTCGTATTATAATCTAAATATATAATATGTCCAGATTGTTCTCCACCAAAATTAAGTCCTTTTAAAAGCATTTCTTCTAGGACATATCTATCCCCTACTTTTGTTTTTAAAATATTTATATTATTTTTTTCACCCATTATAAAAAGACCTAAATTACTCATAACAGTAGCTACAATAGTATTATCCTTAAGCTTACCTTGTTCTTTAAGATAGTTGCCACATATAGCCATTATTTCATCTCCATCTACTATGCTTCCATTTTCATCTACTACAAGGCATCTATCTCCATCGCCATCAAAGGCTATACCTATGTTAGATTTATTATTTAAAACTTCTTTACATAAACTTTCCATATGAGTAGAGCCACAATTATCATTTATATTTAATCCATTAGGATCTCTAAATATAACATTGGTATTGGCTTTTAATTGTTCAAAAAGTATAGGAGCAACTTGATATGTTGCGCCATTAGCACAGTCTATGGTAATGTTTAATCCTTCAAAGGTAGTAGATATTGTATTTTTTAAAAACTCTACATAGTCTTCAATAGCTTCTTCTTTTACTTGTCTATATCCTAAGTCTTTACCCTCTACATAAGGTATTTTATCATAGTTATTATCTATATAATCCTCTATTTCTTGCTCTATGCTATCATTAAGTTTAAATCCGTCGCTATTAAAAAATTTTATACCATTATCTTGAAAAGGATTATGACTAGCACTTATCATAACACCTGCATCTGCGTTATATTTTTTAACAAGATATGCTACTGCTGGTGTAGGTATAACCCCTAAAGATATAACTTTAGCACCAACAGAGCACATACCAGATATAAGACTTGCCTCTAACATATCACCAGATATTCTTGTATCCATACCAACAATAATAGTTGGATTATGTTGATTTTGTTTATTTAAGACATATGCCCCTGCTCTTCCAATTTTATAAGCAAGTTCTGGAGTAAGTTCTATATTTGCAATACCACGAACACCATCTGTACCAAAATATTTTCCCATTTTTGTCCTCCTATCAAAATATTTATTATATTTTATATATTTTTTTGTAAAAAATATTAATAACAATTAATATTTATTATAACATTTATAATATTTTTGTTCAATAATTTTATTTTATACTATTGGTTATGCTTAATATTACTAAATATTTAAAATTAAAAAATAAATTTATATTTTTGTTAAATAAAATTTTTAAAATAATTTTTTAAGCATATGTTAATTATAAAAGAAAAGGCACCCAAAAGGTGCCTTCAGAAAAGAGAGAATTTTGAGGTTAGCCCTTTTAATAGGGCTAGGAGAGGAGTATCTATATCAATTAAAAACTTGTAAACTAATTTGTAGTAGGGAGAAACTTAACTTTAATATTTTTTAGTTCTCCATTTCTAATAAATTTTAACTTAACGGTGTCACCAACTTTATACTTTTTAATTTCTTCTACTAATTGAGAAGAACTAAGTATAGGTACATCATTTATACTTGTGATAATATCACCTGATTTAAGCCCTGCTTTGTCTGCAGAACCATTTTGTACAACTTCTATGACTAAAGCACCAACAGAGATATCTTGATTACCTACGTTTGAATTATTCACATCAGTAACAGTAACTCCTAAAGAAGTTGGATTTAAATTGCTCATTATATCTTCAATAATAGGCATTGCTACGCTTGAACCTATTGTATAAGCAATATTTTCAACATTATTATCGGCAATTTTTGCAGTATTTATACCTATAACTTCACCTTTTAAGTTAATTAATGCACCACCACTATTACCAGGGTTTATAGCAGCAGTAGTTTGTAAAACATTTAACTGTTTATTGTCAGTAACTATGTCAGTAGAGGTTGAACTTATCATACCAAATGTTGAAGTGATACCTTCACCTAAAGTATTTCCAATAGCTATAACATAGTCACCTACCATAACATCTGTTGAATTAGCAAAGTTTGCTACACGAATATTATTTATATCTTGACTATCTAAATTATCATAACTAATAGATAAGACAGCTAAATCTGAATTTGCATCTTTACCTACAAGCTTAGCTTGAACAGGTTGGTTGTCATCTATAGCTATTCCTATTGTACTAGCATTTTCTATAACGTGATAGTTAGTAACGATAAATATGTCTGTTGAGGTTTTATGAAAGATAATACCAGAACCGGCTCCTTCATATTGTGTAGCACCTCTAAACCAATCTACATCATTTGTTAAGGTTGTTATACTAACAATAGATGGTTTTACATTTTCTATTATAGTTTTTACTAAATCATTAGAGGTTTCTATAACATTGTTTTCCTCTGCTGAAGCTTGTATTATACTATCATTAGCATAATTAGGGATAATTATGTTTTTACAAAATACATAAGTAAAGCTAATAGCTAATCCTAATATTAAACAAAAAGCAACTGAACATACATATATAAAAAATTTTTTAAAAATTTTTGATATTTTATTTTGTTTTTTAATTTCTTCTTTATAAAATGTATGGGTTTTGTTATTGCTATTATTCTCTACTAGATTATTATTATCATTCATAATATGTCCTCCCTATATATATAATAAATCAAATAAATGAATAAATTATGAATTAAATGTTAACAATTTAAAATTATTTTTTAACTTATTTAAAATTATTTTTTAAAAAGAAGTATTAGAAGGTGTTAATGTTACATTTAAAGTCATTTTTTGAGCACCATTTCTAATAATATCAAATGATACAGTGTCATTTGCCTTACAATTGTTTATAGCAACAGAAAGATCATCTACACTTTTTATTGTTTGTCCATTAAAGCTTACAATTATATCTCCAGCTTGAAGCCCTGCTCTTTGTGCATTACTGTCTTCCTCTACTTCTACTACTATAACTCCATCTGTATTTAAGCCATATATATATTTAACATTTTCTGTTATAGTTTTTCCCATTATACCAAAATATGGTCTTTCTACATATCCATTATTTATAATTTGGTCTACGATATCTATGGCTATATTAGAAGGAATAGCATATCCAATTCCTTCTATGGCAGAACTAGATAATTTAGCTGTGTTTATACCTACAACTTGACCATCTGTGTTCATTAATGCTCCACCGCTATTACCAGGATTTATAGCTGCATCTGTTTGTAACACAGTAAGATTTTTACCGTCTATATTTATTTGTTTATTCTGAGCACTTATCATACCTTGAGTCATTGTTTTGCCCCTACCTAGAGCATTACCTATTGGGAAAACAAAATCTCCTACCTCAACTGTATCCGAATCTGCAAATTCAGCAACTGTAATGTTTTCTATACCAGCTTTATTCATATCCTGCTTGCTTACACTAAGGACAGCTAAATCTGAACTTGGGTCTGTACCGATAAAATTAGCTTCTATTTGTTCTTCCCCTGTGACAGATATTGTAACATATTGAGCTCCTTCTATAACGTGATTATTTGTTATAATATAAACTTTATCTCCATCTACTTTATAAATAATTCCTGAGCCAGAACCTAAATCTTGTAGCTGGCTAGAGAAAAATCCACTAGCAGCCTTTGTAGATATATTTACAACCGAATCCCCTACTTCTTTAAAAATAGAAGACGCACTAGCTGAGGTAAGCATAATATTTTCTTTTGAACTTGCCTCTGTTATTTCAGGAACTTGAAATTTAAAACTAGACTGTTCTTGTTTAGAAATAACATTTTTTGATATTATAGCACCGGCTCCTACACCTACACCTAAAAATACACAACAAGATGCAACTGCACCGGATTTTAAAAATACTTTAGTTACTTTTTTTCTTCTTTGTCTATTTTTTTCTTTTTTCTCAAGCCTTTCTTTAATCATTAAGGCTTTCATTTCTTCTTTTTGAATATCTTCTAATGTTTTTTCTTGATTATTTTCTAAATATATTTTTTCTACACTTTGTTGATTATTATCTAAATTTTCATCTATTATATCCGCTCCATTAGATATATTAGTATCCTCAACTGTATAATTTTCATTGTTATCTATATTATTAATTTTATCTTTATCTGTACTCATAATTATTACCTCCAAAATCTATTTGCTAATTTATATTATTATTATATATACATAATTTGAATAAAATATTAATAATATGTAAACAATTGTAATAAATTTTAAAATCCCTATATATAATGATAACATTTGTAAAAATAGACTTTTGTAAATAACTATTATTTTAATAAAAATTAAGGTATATGTATAAATAATATATATTGTAATATAAAAATATACTATTTAAAATCTTTTAATATTATTAGGAAATAGACTTCTATATCCTTTTATATAGATAATACTTAAACTAAAATTAAAGTACAAAGATACCCCTTTTATATAAAGTTTATATATTATTCATAAATATATTAGATTAAAATTATCTATAATAAGTAATACTTGGCTTATGGCTAAAGGCATATTAAAATAATTTATACTTTTATATTTTTATAATATATAAACTTAATATCATTGTTCTATGGTTATATTTTTTATAATTGATTTTTTATACTATTCTATTATCTTTTTATTTCTTACTATATTTATACCTCTTTTTTAGTATAATTTTCTTAATATTTTCCTATATATTAGTGTAACTTATTTTCAATTTTACTTTATATGTGCTATTTTTGATATTTCCTTGTATTTTAATAATCCTTAATCTATATTTATCTTACAACACAAAATTTTTAAAACTATATATCAACATACCATATTTTATATATAATTTGACACAAGGTATGAAAATAAACAACTATTCCTATTATTCTTATTTGATAATGTGGTAATTTTATAAATTCCTTATTGCAATTTTATTTATTTTGACACTTTGCGCAAAAAAAATTAATTGCAATAGGATTAAAACAAAAGTAAGTTTATAAATTTTATCTCAAACCATAGCTTAATTGAAATTAATAATAAAAAAAGGTTAGAATAATCTAACCTTTTTTGTTTTCCGCTCATATTACCCTTAAATATATTAACAAGTGTAATTATATATTATTATCCCCCAACAATAATATATAATATATTAATACTTCCCCAAATAAGTATTAACAAATAAAACACTTTTTATCCCCAAAAAGTAGTTTTAAATCTTTTTTACGAAAAAAAGAGCTCTGTTTTGGCTACCATACAGAACTTGTTAATAAATATGAAATATTAATACTATATCATTGTCATAATCTTAATATTATATATTATAAATAAGTTTGGTAACCCAGCCATCATATGTAAAACATTTAGACCTGTGGCTTTGCGTCCTTATTTTTCAATAAGTTTGCCTTTTTTCAATTTATTTTAAAAACTACAAAATAATAGTGTAGCTGATATCTTAACTACACTATTATTCTATCACACTAACATATATTAGTCAATATACGTTTTAACAATTTTTTACTAATATTATTACAAAAATTATACATTTTAAACAAATATTTCTATAAATTTATATTAAAAAGCTGGAACTACAGCCCCTTGATATTTTTCTTCTATAAAAGTTTTTACTTCTTCACTTGTTAAAGCTTTATATAATGCTTGTATTTCTGGTTTTGTTTCATTGCCTTCTTTAACAACTAATATATTAGCAAAAGGAGAATCACTTCCTTCTATTGCTATTGCGTCTACCATAGGATTAAATCCTGCTTCTAAAGCATAGTTTGTGTTTATAACAGCTATTTTTACATCATCTAAAGCTCTTGGAAGTGCTGCTGCGTCCATTTCTACAATTTCAAGGTTTTTAGTATTTTCTTCTATATCAAATATAGTAGCTTTATCGCCAACACCTTCTTTTAATTTTATAACACCATTACTTTCTAAAAGAAGTAATGCTCTAGCACCATTTGTTGCATCATTAGGTACTGCAACTTTATCTCCATCTACTAATTCATCTAAAGATTTTATACTTTTAGAATAAATCCCCATTGGTTCTGTATGTACTGGTCCAACAGAAACAAGTTTTTCTCCTGTTTCTTCAATATAATTATTTAAGTAAGACGTATGTTGAAAGAAATTAGCATCTATTTCTTCAGATGTCAAACTTGGGTTTAATACAGTATATTCAGAAAACTCTTTTACATTAAGTGTAATTCCCTCAGAAGCTAAATTATCTACTACTTCATTTAATATTTCTGCGTGTGGAACACTTGTCGCTCCAACTGTAATAGTCACTCCTTGTTCGGTGTTAGTGCTTTCTGAGCTAGATTGAGTGTTATCTGTTGATTGTCCACTTTCATTTGTAGAACTACAAGCTGTAAGTCCAAAACAAAGTGTTAAAGCTAATAAAGATGTTGTTAATAGTTTTTTCATAATACATTACCTCTTTTCTTTTTAATATATATTTAAACTTATTAAATTTTTATTAATAAGTTTATTTTTTGTTTAATCTTTTACATAAAATATTACCTATTGTTTGTACTATTTGGACTAATATAACCATTAGTACAACACTTATTATTAATATGTCATCTCTATATCTTTGGTATCCATACGTAATAGCAATACTCCCAAGTCCACCTCCGCCGATAGTCCCTGCCATAGCTGAATATCCTATTATACTTATAATTGTAGTAGTAATAGTAGAAATAATAGATGATATACTTTCAGGTATTAATACTTTATATATTATTTGCCATTCACTAGCTCCCATAGATATAGATGCTTCTACTACACCTTTGTCTATTTCTTTTAAACAGCTTTCAATCATTCTTGCTACAAAGGGTGTGGCTGCTACTGTTAAAGGTACTATGGCTGCTTTAGAGCCTAAAACTGTTCCTACGATAAATTTTGATAATGGAAATACTGCAATCATTAATATTACAAATGGGATACTTCTTCCAATATTTATTATTACTCCCAAAACTCTATTTATAAATATATTTTCTAATATACCATCTTTTTCTGTTATGTACAAAACAACTCCTATAATTATGCCTAATAATACAGAAAAAAGACTAGAGAAAAATACCATATATAATGTTTCATTAAGAGATGGTAAAACTATTTTTTTAAGTTGCATTAAATATTCAGAATTAATATTCATAATCTACCTCCTCTACTAAAACATTGTTTTCTTTTAAATAATTTATAGCATCTTTTATATTGCTATTTTCTCCTGTTATTTTTATAACAAGTGTACCTATTAAAGTGTCATCCATATGTTGTATATTACCTAATAAAATAGATGCTTCTACGTTATACTTTACTATCATTTTAGAAATATACGGTGAAGTGGAATTTTCTCCTATAAATATTGCTTTTATAACAACCCCTTTACCATCTAATGCCTTTTTATAAATATCATTTTCTAATTTTACATCGACAGAATCAAAAAAGCTTCTTGCTATTTTAGTTTTTGGATTTATAAATATATCAGATACTAATCCACATTCTGCTATTTTCCCCTCTTCTAATATGGCAACTCTGTTACAAATATGCTTTATAACGTCCATTTCGTGAGTTATTATAATAATAGTAATACCTAATTTTTTATTTATATCTTTTAAAAGGCTTAAAATAGACTTTGTAGTTTCTGGGTCTAAAGCACTTGTGGCTTCGTCACAAACAATAATACTAGGATTATTAGCTATGGCTCTAGCTATACCAACTCTCTGCTTTTGTCCACCAGATAACATAGAAGGATACATATTTTTTTTATCATTAAGTCCAACAAGTTCTAAAAGTTCATTTACTCTTTTGTCTATAAAATCTTTTGGTTTATTGTCTATACGCATAGGGAAAGCTACATTTTCATATATAGTAGAGTTCATTAAAAGATTAAAATGTTGAAACACCATACCAATCTTTTTTCTAGCCTGTCTAAGTTCTTTTTTAGATAGCTTTATTATCTCTTGACCGTCTATTTTTATGCTTCCACTTGTAGGGGTTTCTAATAGGTTTATACATCTTACAAGAGAACTTTTACCAGCTCCGCTAAGACCAATTATTCCAAAAATTTCACCTTTTTCTATATGTAAGTCTATACCTTTTAATGCACTAACTACATTTTCTCCCTCTCCATATGTTTTAACAAGCTGTTCTATTAAAACCATCTTTTCACCTCACTTATTAGACTAAGTTTTTACGTTTAATAGTTATTAAATTTTACTTAAATAAATATTTATTTTTGTATTATATCACTATATATATATTTGTCAAGTTAAACATAAATTATATTTATTTTTTATTATAAACTAACATTATATATTTTTGTATAATTTTAGAGATAAATAATATTTATCTCTAAAATATGACTATATTATTTTATTAAGCTATTGTTTTATTAAACAATTGTTTTATTAAAAACAATACTTTATTCAAACAATGCTTTAGAAAACTCTTTAGCATCAAATGGTCTTAAATCTTCTATACCCTCACCTACACCAATAAATCTAACTGGTATTTTTAACTCATTTTTTATAGCTATAACAACTCCACCTTTAGCTGTACCATCTAATTTTGTAAGTACAATTCCTGTAATGTCTGATACTTCACTAAATAGTTTTGCTTGTTGCAGTGCATTTTGACCTGTTGTAGCATCTAAAACAAGTAAGGTTTCTATTTGAGCATCTGGATTTTCTCTGTTTACAATTCTAGCTATTTTTTTAAGTTCTTCCATAAGATTTTTTTTATTATGCAACCTACCTGCTGTGTCACATATTAAAAGGTCTGCTCCTCTGGCTTTGCCTGCTTGTATAGCATCAAAGACAACTGCCGCTGGGTCTGAACCTTCTTGATGCTTTATAACGTCTATATCGCTTCTTTCTCCCCATACTTGTAATTGGTCAATAGCCGCTGCTCTAAAAGTATCCCCTGCTGCTAATATTACTTTTTTACCCTCTTTTTTATAATTATTAGCAAGCTTTCCTATGGTAGTTGTTTTTCCTACTCCGTTTACTCCTATAACAAGTATTACAGTAGGAGATTTTAAACTAAATTCTTGTGTATCTTCTTCTAATATATTTGATATAACTCTAATTATTACATTTTTAATTTCTGATACTTCTTTTATTCTTTCTTCTTTTACAATTTCTCTAACTTTGTTCATTATATAAATAGAAGTTTCTACACCTATATCTGACATAATAAGAGATTCTTCTAATTCTTCAAAAAGTTCTTCGTCTATTTTAGTAAAACTACTTAAAACTTGCTCTACACCATTTAATATGCTAGCTCTAGTTTTAGATAGTCCCATTTTTATTTTAGCAAAAAAACCTTTCTTTTTAGGCTCTTCCTCTGGCTCTTGTTTATTTACTTCTTCTACTTCTTGAATTTCTTCTCTTTCATCTTTTATTTCTTGTACTTCTTTTTCACTTTCTATTTCTTGTGTCTTTTCTTCACTTTCTTCTACTTCTTGTATTTCTTCTTGTCTTTCATCTTCTATTTCTTGTACTTCTTTTTCACTTTCTATTTCTTGTGTCTTTTCTTCACTTTCTTCTACTTCTTGTATTTCTTCTCTTTCATCTTCTACTTCTTGTATTTCTTCTCTTTCATCTTCTACTTCTTGTATTTCTTCTTGTCTTTCATCTTCTATTTCTTGTGTTTCTTCACTTCCACTTTCTATTTCTTGTGTCTTTTCTTCACTTTCATCTTCTATTTCTTGTATTTGTTCTTGTGAATTAATGTTACTTTCTTCTGTATTTTCATCTTTTTTATTTTTTTTAAACCATTTAAAAAATCCCATCTTTTTTCTCCTTTATATTTTTTCATATTCTTTAGCATCTTTTAATTCTACTGATATAACTTTAGATACTCCCTGTTCTTGCATAGTTACACCATATAATATATCTGCTATTTCCATAGTTCCTGTTTTATGAGTTATAAGTATAAATTGATTATCTTTAGAAAATCTTTTTAAAAAGTTTGCATATCTTATAACATTAGCATCATCAAGTGCTGCTTCTGTTTCGTCTAACACACAAAAAGGAGATGGTTTCATTCTAAGGATAGCAAAAAGCAAAGACATAGCAGTAAGTGTTCTTTCTCCACCAGATAATAAGGTTAAACTTTGCAAATTTTTCCCAGGTGGCTGAGCTACAATGTCTATACCAGAGGTTAATATACTATCTTCATCTACAAGTACAAGTTCTGCACTGCCACCGCCAAATATGTCTGAAAATACTTTACTAAAATTTTTGTTTATTAAAGAAAATTGTTTTTTAAACTGTATTTCCATTTCTTTAACTAATGTAGATATTATATCTTTTAGGTCATCATCTGCTTTTAATATGTCTTCTCTTTGTTTAATATTAAGGTCATATCGTTGTCTAACCATTTTGTATTCTTCTATTGAAGAAACATTTACATTTCCTAAGTTAGATATTTTTCTTTTAAAATTACTTTCTTCTTTTTTAAGTTCTTCAAAGGACATATCTATTCGTTCATAATCATTGCAAGCACTAGCATATGTTATTTCATAGTCTTGCCACATAATATCTGTTAAATTTTCTATTTTTTCTTCTAAACTTTCCTTTTTAGCCTCAATTTTTATTTTTTGACTTTCAATATCTGCTATATTGGTAGTTGTTTTTAAAATATCATTAGATATGTTGTTTATATTGTCATTTATGTTATTTTTTTCTTGTTGTAAAATAGATATATTGTTTTTCATATTATTGTGTTTTTCTTTTAACTGTTCAATATTTTTTTGGATATAGCTAATATTTTGATTTAAAATATCTTTTTTCTCATTATTTGTTTGTATACTATTGTCTAAATTAATATTTGTGTTTTTTAGATTATCTATTTCACTATTTAGCCTAAAAATATCTTTATTAAAAGTATCTATTTGATATTCTATTTCTTTTATATCTATTTTAAGTTGGTTTATATAGTTAAATCTAGTATCTTTATCATTTTTTTCTTCTTCTAGCTTATTTTCAAAATTTAAGATATACTCTTTTAAATTTTCTATTTCTTTATTTATTTCTTTAAGATTATTTTCTAAACTTTCATCGTCTAAAGAATTATTTTTTATTTGATTATTTATATCGTTTAACTCTTTGTTAGAGTTTTCAATATTTTTTTCTAAATCTTGTATATATTCTTTAGTTTGATTTATGTCACTTTCTATTTTAATTTTATCTAAAGTAATATTATTAAGCTTTTCTCTATTTTCTTCTATCTTATTTTGTATATGTTCTTGCTCTTGTTCTTTTTTATTTATTATTTGAGTATTGTTATTTATATTTTGTTCTAAAACACAAATATTTTCAAATATATCTTTTATTTCTCTATTTCTAGAAAATATTCCACCAGCTTTTTTAGATATAAATCCTCCAGTAAGTGCACCACCAGCATTTATAAGTTCCCCATCTAGTGTAACCACTTTATACATATATTTATATTTTTTAGATAATTCTATACCATTGTCTATATTATCTATAACAATAGTTCTGCCTAATAAACTAGATATAATATTACTATATTCTTTATCAAAATTAATTAAGCTATCGGCAATTCCAATTACACCTTTTTCTTTTAATACGTCCTGTCCCATTGGCTTTGGCTTTATAGATGATATAGGCAAAAATGTAGCTCGACCTTTTTTGTTTTCTTTTAAATAAGATATAGCAATTTTAGCATCTTGTTCTGTTTTAGTAACAATGTTTTGTATATATCCACCAAGAGCAATTTCTATTGCTGTTTCATATTGTTTAGGTACATCTATAAGTTCACCTATTGCACCACATATACCAGAAAATTTGGTATTTACCTCTTTTTCTTTTAATATAGCCTTTACAGAGCCAAAATATCCTTCATAATCTTTTTCTAATTCTTCTAATATTTTATGTTTATTTTTAAGTTCCATATATTTTTTATTAGCTTCACTATTAGTTTGTCTAATATTATAAAGTTCATTTTTATTTTTTTCAAAATCTAAATTATATGAATTTATATTTTGGCTTATGGACTTTTCTTGTTGTTTTATATCAATAAGATTTTTTTCAAGAACCATTTTTCTTGTTGTTCTTTCGTTAATTTTACTTTTGTATAGACCTATTTCTTGTTCTAATTGATTAAACTTTTCTTTTAATGTTTGTTTAGAACTTTTATAAAGTGTAATCTTATTTGATATTTCAGATGCTATATACATTTTTTCAACTATTTGATTATTTATTTTTTTAAATTCTTCTTCGCTTTTATTCATATTATCTAATATACTTTCAAGCTGTATAGAAAGATTATTAATTTCTTGATTTTTTAGTTTATATTCAAGATTTTTAGCTTCTAATGAAACTTTTATAAGCTTTATTTCTTCATTTTTTTTAGCTATAAGTTGATTGTTTTGATTTTGTTCATTTTTTATACGTTCAATATTATCTTTTATAAACTTTATATTTTGGTTATCAAGATTAATATTATTTTGATTTTGTTCAATATTAATATTTATATCGGATATTATACTACTAATTTTTTCTATTTCTTGTTCTTTGTCTAAAAGGTTAATTTTAAGCTTTTCTTGATTTTTTACAAAGTTTTCTTTTTGTTGTTGTAATGATACTATTGTACTATTAAAATTTTCTATACTATCTAAAATATTTTTTATATTACTTTCTGCTCTTTTATATTCTTCTATAAAAAGATTTATATGTATAATCTTTAATTGATTTGACAGTTTTAAAAATTCTTTTGCCTTTTCTTGTTGTTCAAAAAGAGGATTTAGTTGTCTTTCAAGTTCTGATATTATATCATTTGTTCTAACAAGATTTTTTCTTACTTCTTCTAGCCTATTTTCAGCCTGTATCTTTCTATTTTTAAATTTTATAATACCTACGGCTTCTTCAAATAAAGCTCGCCTGTCTTCAGCTTTGTTGCTTAAGATGGCATCTATCTTGCCTTGACCTATAATAGAATAACCTTCTTTACCTATGCCAGTGTCCATAAAAAGTTCGTGAATATCTTTAAGTCTACAACTAGTGCCATTTATATAATATACACTTTCACCAGAACGATACACCTTTCTAGTAACAGCCACTTCACTATATTCAATGTTTAACTTTTTATCCGTATTATCTAAATATATAGTTACCTCAGCAAATCCAAGAGGTTTTCTATTTTTAGTTCCTGCAAAAATAATATCTTCCATTTTATCTCCACGAAGAGTTCTAGCGCTTTGTTCACCAAGAACCCATCTTATAGCATCTGATATATTACTTTTGCCACTTCCATTAGGACCTACTACCCCTGTTATACCTTGTTTAAAATCTAAACGTATCTTTTCAGGAAAGGATTTAAAGCCTTGTATCTCTAGTCTTTTTAAAAACATAGTATTTCATTTCTCCCTTAAGATTCTTCATCATTTCTTAATATATCTCTAAATTCTTCTATTTTTTCTTTTAAAACATTTGATATATCTTTTTTAATAATAAGCTTTCCTAAAGTTTTTTTGGCTTCATCTTTGTTGCCTATTTTATAGGCTAAATATGCTAAGTTATATAAAAATTGATTTTCTTCCATATCCATTATTGGAAATTTTTCTTCAATATATGCTTCGCTATACCAATTATAAGCGTGTGTGTTATATTCTAACTCTCCCTCTTTGTTATTTATATCTCCATATATAAAAGCTATTTTTTGAGCAATATAAGCCTTTTCTGATATATCACTTTGTTTAATATGTGCAAAGTATAAAGCTATTTTATATCTATCTATTGCTATTTCTGGAGTATATACATCTGGATAATTTTTAGGGTGATAATTTTTATTAATATTTTTTTGTATGGCTTTTATATGTTTGCCATTTGTTTTATCAAAGGTTTTAGATACAGCTGTATATCCACAGTTATCACACATAATAACATAATAATAATCGGGCATAATAGGTTTAAACTTACCTCTAAGCCCTAAATCCATTTCTACAAATATAGTTTTGCCTTTTTTTATTTGTTTAGCTTTAAAATTTTTATTACATATAGGACAAGTATAACTTTTGTCATACAATCTTTCTTTTAATTCTTCATTTTTTTGTTCCATTTTTTCACACTCTCTTATTTTTATTAAATATATAAAAATTTTTTATTTTGATATAATAAAATATTATACTTAAATAATATTAATTAAAATTCTTATTTTGTGTTATCTTATTATTATATCATTATGCCACTAAAAAAATCAACATTTTGACTATAAAAATATTTTTTATGATAAAACATTGTATTTATTTAAAAATTGTTGTACTATTATTATAAAAATATTTTAATGTAGGAGGTTTTTATGTCATATATAGTTTTAGACTTAGAATTTAATCAAGCATACGATTTTGAAAAAAATAAAACTATACTACTTATACCTTCTTGTAGATTTGAAATAATACAAATAGGTGCAGTAAAGTTAGATGATAACTTTAATATAATAGATAAAATTAATCTTTATATAAGACCAAATCTTTATAAAGATATACACCCTTATGTAGAAAAAATAACTGGTCTTTCTTCACAGTTTTTACAAGACAAGCCTCTTTTTAAAGATGCTTATATAAACTTTAAAAACTTTATAGGACAAGAGTGTGAACATATATTTTGTGTATGGGGCAATGGAGATTTAAAAGCCTTATACAGAAACTTATCTTATTATGATATGTTAAAATCTGATTTAATTATGAAATATATAGACGTTCAAACATTGGCAACTAAATATTTAAAGTATAGTAAAGGTGGTTGTATAGGTTTAAAAACAGCCATCGAACTTTTAGACCTTCCTATAAAAGAAGACTTTCATAATGCATTAAACGATGCTATATATACAGCAGATATTTTTAAAAAAATTTGTCCTACAACCTTGCCACTTAAAGTGTTTAATTCTAAAAATGTAAGGAAAAAATAATATTAAAGGAGAGATGCTATGATTAAAACAGAAAAGCCTTTTAAGGTTATATCAAAATTTAAACCAACAGGTGATCAACCAAATGCAATAGAAAACTTATCAACTGGTTTTATAAATGGTAAAAAATTTCAAACACTTCTTGGTGTTACTGGCTCTGGAAAGACTTTTACTATGGCAAACATTATAGAAAAGCTTAACCGTCCTACCCTTATTTTAGCTCATAATAAAACATTGGCTGCCCAACTATATAACGAATTTAAAGAATTTTTTCCTGAAAATGCCGTAGAATATTTTGTTAGTTATTATGATTATTATCAACCAGAAGCTTATGTTCCATCTTCTGATACATTTATAGAAAAGGACTCTTCTGTCAATGATGAAATAGACAAACTTAGACACTCAGCAACGGCTGCTCTTTTTGAAAGACGTGACGTAATAATAGTTGCTAGTGTATCTTGTATATATGGCTTAGGTGACCCTATTGACTATAATGAAATGGTGGTATCTCTTAGGACTGGTATGGAAAAAGATAGAGATAGTGTGTTGAAAAAACTTATAGAAATACAATATAATAGAAATGATATGAACTTTATAAGAGGTACTTTTCGTGTTCGTGGCGATGTTTTAGAGATATTTCCTGCTGGTGCTTCTAATGTAGCATATAGAGTAGAATTTTTTGGTGATGAAATAGATAGAATAACTGAAATAGATACTTTAACTGGTGAAGTCTTAGGCTTTAGAAATCATATTACAGTTTTTCCTGCCTCACATTATGTAACAAGCAAAGAAAAGTTAATGTTAGCTGTCAAACGTATAAAAGATGAACTTGAAGAACAACTTAAAAAATTTAGAGCAGAAGAAAAACTACTAGAAGCACAAAGACTTGAACAGAGAACAAACTATGATATAGAAATGATGCTTGAGATGGGCTTTTGCTCTGGTATAGAAAATTACTCTAGACACTTATCTGGTAGAGATGCTGGATCTACTCCACACACACTTATAGACTATTTTCCTGATGATTTTCTTATGATTGTAGATGAATCTCACGTTACAATTCCTCAAGTTAGAGGTATGTATGAAGGGGATAAATCTAGAAAAACAACTCTTGTAGAATATGGTTTTAGACTTCCTTCTGCCCTTGATAATAGACCTCTTAAATTTGAAGAATTTGAACAAAAAATAAATCAAATGTTATTTGTATCAGCAACACCAAATAAATATGAAAAAGAACATAGTGAAAATACAGTAGAACAAATTATTAGACCTACAGGACTATTAGACCCTGAGATATATGTACGTCCTGTTAAAAATCAAATAGATAATCTTATTGGAGAAATAAATAAAGTAGTAGAAAAAAATGAAAAAGTATTAGTCACTACATTAACTAAAAAAATGGCAGAAGATTTAACTATATATCTTAAAGAAACTGGTATAAGAGTAAGATATTTACACTCTGATATAGACACATTAGAACGTTTAGAAATAATTAGAGATTTAAGACTTGATGTATTTGACGTATTAGTTGGTATAAATCTTTTAAGAGAAGGTCTTGATATACCAGAGGTATCATTAGTGGCTATTATTGACGCTGATAAAGAAGGATTTTTGCGTTCAGAGACTTCTCTTATACAAACAATAGGACGTGCTGCTAGAAATGCCAATGGTAGAGTTATAATGTATGCCGATAAAATAACAGATTCAATGGAAAGGGCTATATCGGAGACAAACAGAAGAAGAAATATACAAGAAGAATATAATAAATTACACGGTATTGTGCCTAAAACTATAACTAAAAAGGTACACGAAATAATAAAGGCAACTGAAAGTGTATCTACTAATAAAAAATCTAAAAAATTAGATAAAGACCCTGAATCTATGAACCAAAAAGAACTTTTAGAGCTTATAGCTAAAAAAGAAAAAGAAATGAGAAAATATGCTACGGATTTAATGTTTGAACAAGCTTCTGTTTTAAGAGATGAAATTATAGAACTTAAAAAGTTAAGTTTAAGATAATTCATTTATATTAATAAAAGACATTAAATTTATTAATAATATTTATCTAATAAAAGAAAGGAGATAAAAAATGCATAAAGAACAAATAACTATAAAAGGCGCTAGAGAAAACAACCTTAAAGACATAAACTTAACTATCCCACGAGATAAATTAGTAGTTTTTACCGGGCTTAGTGGTTCTGGTAAATCTAGTCTTGCCTTTGATACTATATATGCAGAAGGTCAAAGAAGATATGTAGAAAGTTTATCTTCTTATGCAAGACAGTTTTTAGGACAAATGGAAAAACCTGATGTAGACTATATAGAAGGCTTATCACCTGCCATATCAATAGACCAAAAGACAACTAATAATAACCCTCGTTCTACAGTAGGTACTGTTACAGAAATATATGACTATCTTAGATTATTATATGCACGAATTGGTATACCTCATTGTCCAAAATGTGGCAAAGAAATAAAAAAACAAACTATTGACCAAATTGTTGACCAAATATGTAGCTTAGAAGAAAAAACAAAAATACAAATTTTAGCACCTGTTGTTAGAGACCGTAAAGGTGAACATATAAAAATATTAGAAGATGCTAAAAAAAGTGGTTATATAAGGGTTAGAGTAGATGGCAATATATATGACCTTTCTGAAAAAATAACTCTTGAAAAAAATAAAAAACATAACATAGAAATAGTAATAGACCGACTTGTTGTTAAAGATGATATTAAAAAACGTCTTACAGACTCTATTGAAACTGCTATGAGCCTTACAGATGGTATAATAATAGTAGATGCTAACGGAGAGGATTTAAAGTTTAGCCAAAACTTTGCTTGTGAAGACTGTCATATAAGTATAGAAGAAATAGAACCTCGTTCTTTTTCTTTTAATAACCCTCACGGTGCTTGTGAAGAATGTACTGGACTTGGAGTTAAACTTATATTTGACCCAGACATTATTGTTCCTAATCCTGAGTTATCTTTAGCCCAAGGTGCTATAAATGCATCTGGTTGGAATTCTATTAACAATGCAAATTCTATGTCTAATAGTATATTTTATGCACTTTCTGAAAAATATAATTTTTCTTTAAATACACCTTATAAAGATTTGCCTGATAAAATTAAAAATATTTTAATGTATGGTACAAAAGGTGAAAAAATAGATATTTCATGGGAAGGGCAAAATGGGTTTAAATCATATTCTTACTCCTTTGAGGGTATTGTAAATAACCTAGAACGTAGATACAAAGAATCATCCGATGTTATGAAACAAGAACTTGAACAATATATGGTAAATGTAACTTGTAAAAGTTGTAAAGGAGAAAGACTTAAACCAGAAATTTTAGCCGTTACTATAAATGATAAAAACATATCTCAAATAACTAATTTATCTATAAAAGAGGCTAAAAAGTTTTTTAATGACCTTGTTTTAAATGACCGTGAAAAGTTTATAGCTGAACAAATTTTAAAAGAAATAAATGCAAGAATTGGATTTTTAGTAGATGTAGGTCTTGAATATCTTTCACTATCAAGAACAGCAGGCACTCTATCTGGTGGAGAATCTCAAAGAATTAGACTTGCAACTCAAATAGGCTCAGGACTTGTTGGTTGTTTATATATTTTAGATGAACCTAGTATTGGTCTTCATCAAAGAGATAATGATAAACTTTTAGCCACGCTAAATCATTTAAGAGACATAGGTAACACTCTTATTGTTGTAGAACACGATGAAGACACTATGCGTCAAGCAGACTTTATAGTAGATATTGGTCCAAAAGCTGGTGAACACGGTGGACAAGTTGTGTTTGCTGGTACTTATGATGAAATATTAAAATGTGAAAATTCTTTAACTGGTGGTTATCTTAGTGGTAGACTTGCCATACCAGTACCAGTAGAACGTTTAAAACCAACTAAAAACAAAATATCTATAAAAGGTGCTTTTGAAAATAATCTAAAAAAAGTAAATGTAGATATACCTCTTGGACTTTTTGTATGTGTTACCGGTGTTTCTGGATCTGGTAAAAGCTCTCTTGTAAACCACGTTTTATACAAAACTTTAGCTAGAGAACTTAATCACGCTAAATGTAAAGTTGGAAAAGCAAAGTCTGTTAAAGGACTTGAAAATTTAGACAAAGTTATAGATATAGACCAATCACCAATAGGTAGAACTCCTCGTTCTAATCCTGCTACTTATACTGGACTTTTTGACCTTATTAGAGATTTGTTTGCAAACACTCCTGAAGCAAAAGTTCGTGGATTTCAAAAAGGTCGATTTAGCTTTAATGTTAAAGGTGGTAGATGTGAGGCTTGTTCTGGCGATGGTATTATAAAAATAGAAATGCACTTTTTACCAGATGTGTATGTTCCTTGTGAAGTATGTGGCGGTAAACGATATAACAGAGAAACATTAGAGGTAACATATAAAGGTAAAAACATATCTGATGTGTTAAATATGACTGTAGAAGAAGCCTTGACATTTTTTGAAAATATCCCTAAAATAAAAGAAAAGCTACAAGCAATAGCTGATGTTGGTTTATCTTATATTAGACTTGGACAGTCTTCTACTACTCTTTCTGGTGGAGAAGCTCAAAGAGTTAAATTAGCAACAGAGCTTAGTAAACGTGCTACAGGTAAAACTATATATGTATTAGACGAACCAACAACTGGACTTCACACTTATGATGTTCATAGACTTATTAATATAATAAAAAGATTAGTAGAAAACGGCAACTCTGTTGTTGTTATAGAGCATAATCTAGACGTTATAAAAACTGCCGATTATATTATAGATTTAGGTCCAGAAGGTGGAGATGGTGGTGGTACAATAGTCGCTACTGGTACACCAGAAGAAGTTGCTATGTGTGAAAATTCATATACAGGTAAATATCTAAAACCAATACTATTTAAGTAAAAATACAGGAGAATAAAATGAAGGATATAGTAGAGAATTTTATAAATGCAAAAAATATATTAAACAAAGAATTTAATTGTAATGAAGATTTTTTTATAAAACCATTAATAGACAGAAAGTGGACTATAAAAGACAATGAAGGTATCTTCTTTTTAACTTATTTAGATGATAGCAACAACCCTAAAGACTGTGTTATTGTTAAAAAAAATAATGAACCTATGATTTATAAAAAAAATGATTATACAATGGTTATTGGTATAGAATGTGTAAAGCTAGCTTTCATATTAAACAATAATAATAGTATATAACGTTTTTTTGATACTTTGTATCAAAATAAACAAACTATTACGTTTTTTTGATACTCTATATCAAAAAAAAATAGCTTAATTGAGATAATAAAAAAAGACAAGTGTAAGCTTGTCTTTTTTTATTGTTTATTTTTTATAATATGCCTCTAATCTATATATAGGCATACCTATACTAGAAAACTTTTCTTCATATTCTGTTTTTACATTTCCTTCAAAGTCTGAATTGTGCAAATCTAAAGATATATTGTGAAGACGCCAACCTTTATCTGCAAACTCATTTAAAGAAAATTCAAATAATAATCTATTATCTGTTTTAAAAAATACTTCTCCACCATTTGTAAATAGACTTTCATATAAATTTAAAAAGTTTTTGTGTGTAAGCCTTCTTTTTGCCCATTTTTTCTTATTAGGCCACGGGTCACAAAAGTTTATATATATTCTATTTATTTCTTCTGGTTCAAAATAGTTAAGTAATTCTTTAACGTCTGCCACAAAAAATACTATATTTTTACCTACACCTTTTTCTCTACCCTTTTTTAAAGCGCTAACTATAACATTTGTTTGTCTTTCTATTGCTATATAATTTATATTAGGGTTTAAAATGCTCATTGTTGTTAAAAATTGTCCTTTACCTGTGCCTATTTCTATATGAATAGGATTATCATTTCCAAATATTTCTCTCCATTTTCCTTTGTTTTCTTCTGGTTTATGGATAAATCTATCATTTGTATTTAATTCATTATCGCCCCACGGCTTTTTTCTTAAACGCATATTCTTACTCCTTAATATATATTTTATAATCTTTTTAAATTATATCATATTTATTAAAAATTTCAATATTAACAACTTATACAAACATTGAAATAACAATTTAATACACCTTAAATACTCATTTATAAAATTATGTAATAATGAACCTTTTTTGATACAATTAATAAAAGTTAAAAAATAAATCCACTTATAATTTTTCTTTTGAATAATAAAGTTATAGCTTAATGTTAAACATAATAAGACCACCTTTTAGGTGGTCTTTTAATTATAATTCTACTATTCTATATCCATATTCTCCATCATTTATATTTTTTATAGAAACATTATTATCAATAGGTAAAAACTGTTTAAAATCTTTTAGACAGAAATCTTTTTCATATTTACAAGGTACGGCTAAAATATATGTTTCCTTACCTTGTTCATTATTAATACCTAACATAAGGTGTTTATATTTTTTATAAGATGAAAATACAAATGGATTGTTAGAACATTTCCAGCTGTTGTTTGATATACTTGTTAAATCATAAGGTGATATTCTATACCAACTTATGTTATTTTGGTTATCTTTAAATGGTGTCATAACAGCATTTTTAGATTTTATATAATCTATATCATTATTAATACTGTTGTTTTTTATATCCATATCTTGAATATTCATCATATTTTTTCTAAGACTATCTAACATATTTTTAAAATTTTGATGATTTGTATTAGCCTCATCATTATTTATAGATTGTTTAGTATATTTGTTTCTTTCTCTTATACCTTTTTCTACCTCTAATAAGCCTTTTTCTTTTTCTATTAATCCTTTTTCTCTATCTAAAAGCCCTTGTTCTCTTTCTAAAATTCCTTTTTCTTTTTCTATTAATCCTCTTTCTCTATCAGATGTAGGATTTTTTCTTATAAGATGTCTTTCACGATTAATAAGCTCTTGTTCTATTTTTATAAGTTCCATTTCCTTTTTAATGAGCTCTAACTCTTTTTCTCTAAGCTCTTTATCATCTGTTGGTAAATATCCTTGTTTTAAAGCTCTTTCTTTTTCTAAAAGTCCTTGTTCTTTTTCTGCCAGTCCTTTTTCCTTTTCTGCTAGACCATCTAGTCGTTCTTTAAGGCTTCGTTCATAGTCGTCTAAAGGTATTTTTGTTTGATTTTCTTCTTTTTCATCTATGCCTTTTTCTCTATCTATAAGTCCTTGTTCTCGTTCTATAAGACCTTCTTCCTTGTCTATAAGTCCTTGTTCAAAATCTGATGTGGTATTATTTGTGTTTTGATTAGTGCTATTATTGCTTTGATTATTATTTGTGTTTTGATTAGTACTATTATTGCTTTGATTGTTATTTGTGTTTTGATTAGTACTATTATTAGTATCTTGATTGCTATTATTGTTTTGATTATCACAATTATTATCTAAGTTACTATTATTGTTTTGATTATTATGGTTATGATTATGATTATTGTCGTTTTGATTACTATTATTATGGTTATGACTATTGTTGTTTTCATCACAATCACAACGATTATTAGGCATATTTATAGCACTTGCTATATATTTATCTTGCCAATCAATTTCATTTCCAATATATCCGACCAAAGCTGATGATATTTGATTATTGTCTTTAACCATAATAGATACTACATTAAAATCTTCTATTTTGTTGCTATCCATATTATCTGGGTCAAAGTATTGTACAAATTCACCTTTTCCATAATTATCCACTTCAAACTTACCTAAGTCTACACTTTTTACATTGCCTTTATCAAATCCTATAAGCTCTAAATGATATTCTGTTTTAGGTTTTATACCCTGAGCATAAATATTTATTTTTCCTTTACCATCTTTTATCTCTATAACACATCTTCCAAGAGAAGGTCTAAAATCTAAATTGTGCTTTGAATTATCTTGTTTTAATGGTATAAAATTTCTACTATATCTTCTTGAATAAATCATAAAGTTCCCCCTATAATTAATATCTATTATTATAATATATATGAACAATAGACACTTTATATTACAAAAACTATATATTTTGTAAAAAATATATAGTTTTTAAATATAAAAAAGACTATCATTTTATTTATAAGTATGTTAAAATATAGTAAGATATTAATATTTGCTTATATGTAAGTTTATTTTAAGCTTTTTATTAAAAGGAGGCAATTATGAAAACAATCGGTATAATAGGCGCTATGGAAGAAGAAATTGAAAACATTAAGCCACATATAGATATTATATCTACTAAAAATATAGTAGGTTTAGATTTTTATATGGGTAAAATGGGGGGTAATAATGTAGTTTTAGTACGTTCTGGCATAGGTAAAGTAAATGCTGCTGTTTGTAGCCAAGTTTTGATAGATTTATATGCAGTAGATTACATAATAAATGTAGGTGTAGCTGGTGCTATAAATAAAGAATTAAAAATAGGAGATGTTGTTATAGCTACTGATACTATGCATCACGATATGGATACAACATATTTTGGTGATGAAATAGGTATAATACCTCGAATGGAAGAAAGTAGCTTTAAAGCTGATGATGAACTTATAAATATTGCTTTACAAGCTTCTAAAGATACAATAGAAAATAATATATATACTGGTAGAATAGTTAGTGGTGACCAATTTTTATGTGATATAGAAAAGAAAAATAAAATCTGGTCACATTTTAAGGCATATTGTGTTGATATGGAAAGTGCTGCCATTGGTCAAACTTGTTATCTTAACAAAATCCCTTTTTCTATTATACGCTCTATATCGGATAACTCCGATGAAAATAACGAATATGAAAATTTCTTTAAAGATAGTGCAATAAAAGCAAGTAATATTTTAAAAAATATGATAGAGCTAATAGATTAATCCGTTTTTTTAATACTTTGTATTAAAATAAACAAACTATTCCGTTTTTTTGATACTTTATATCAAAATAAACAAGCTATTCCGTTTTTTTTTAATACTTTGTATTAAAAAAAACAATCATTTTTCTCTTGAAAAATAAAGTTATAGCTTAATTAAAATTAATAATAAAGGTTGTAGATAAAATCTACAACCTTTATTATTTAAACTAATTATTTTATAATATATGATTTTTATACTAAGTTTAAATCTCTAAATAATATATTGGTCTTTTTTAACTGGCATTGAATCTAATTCTTTTTTCTTTTCTTCATATCCAGGTCTTCCAAAGTATGCATATGTTGCATTTTTACCTTCTTCAACACCAGGTTGGTCAAAGGCGTTAATATTTAAAAGTTCACCTGTAAATGCTGTCGCCACTTCAAATAAATATAATAATTGACCTAATGTATTTTCATTTACTTCTGGTAATGTTATTGTCATATTAGGTTTACCAGCTTTTAATAAAGCATATTCTGTTGCTATTTGTTCTGTTTTAATAAGGTCATCTTGTGTTACACCAGCTAAAAATCCAAGACTTGGTATATCTGTATATATTTCTGGTATAGTAATAGATTTTTTAAATTTCTCTACACCTATAAATGTAATTATTTTATCAAAAGGTCCTTCTGCATAAAGTTGTACCTGTGAATGTTGGTCAGTGGCTCCAAGTGCTTTAACTGGAGTAGAACCTGCATATACCTCTTTACCGTCATTGTCATACTTTTTACCAAGGCTTTCTGCCCAAAGTTGTGCATACCAATCAGATATATATTTTAGAGAATCTGCATAAGGCATCATAACACATATATTTTGACCATTTTTTATACTTAAATAATTAAGTATAGAGTACATATAAGCTGGATTTTTATAAATGTCGTCATTTTTACACATTTCATCCATAATGGCTGCACCTTTTAATAATTCTTTAATATTTATTCCACAAAAAGCTGCAGGTAATAAACCAACTGGAGTAAGTTCGCTAAATCTTCCACCAACACCTGCTGGTATAATAAATGTTTTATATCCTTCTTCTTTAGCTATTTTTATAAGATTTCCATTTTCTTTGTCTGTTGTACAAACAATATGTTCACTTGCTTTTTCTCCTAATTTTTCTTCAAGCATTTTTTTAATAATCATAAATTGGCTCATAGTTTCAGATGTAGATCCTGATTTTGATATTACGTTAAACATTGTTTTTGTAATATCGATAGTTTCAAATAAATACACTAGCTTTTCAGGGTCTACATTATCTGCCACATAAAATCTAGGATATCCACCTCTTTTTTCTCTAGATATTTCGTTATAATATGGGTGATTTATAGCTTGTTGGACAGCCATAGGTCCAAGGGCAGACCCACCTATACCAAGTACAACAAAAGCGTCAAATTTATCTTTTATATCTTCTACATAAGATATTATTTCATCACATACCTCGTCTTGATTGTATGGTAAATCTCTCCAATCCATTTTACCATTTGCTCTTTTATCAATCATAGCTTGTTTTGCTTTATCTAAATTTAAAGTATCTAAATCACTTTTTAAAATACCACTTTTACCAACAAATTCTTGCATCATATTGTTATAATCTAAACGTATTTTCATAATCATTATCTCCTTTGACTATAAATTTTCTTTTTATATTAATTATATCACTATTTTTATATTTTTCAATTAATTTTTAGTACAATATAGTAAAAAATTATTAATTATAACTAATTTTTAAATTAGGTATTTATAAATACTATATAATTTATTTTTACAATTAAATATGTTATTATTCATAAATTTGTCATTAAATTTTACTTTACAAAAATTATTGATTTCTTTTGACTTTAATGCTAGAATTAATATTATTTTTTAGTAGGAGGTAAGTTTAATGGTATTAGAAACAAATAGAATTATATTAAGAAATTTTAATGAACAAGATTTAGACGACCTTTTTGAATATGCTCAAGTTGAAGAGGTAGGACTAAACGCTGGTTGGATGCCTCATATCACAAAAGAAGAGTCTAAACTTATTTTAAATATGTTTATAAATAGTGCTAATACTTTTGCTATTGTATATAAAGAAAAAAATAAAGTAATTGGCTCTATAAGTTTAGAAAAAGACCACATTAGACCAGGTGTAAATTCTAAATATTTAGGATATGTTTTATCAAAAGATTATTGGGGATTAGGCTTAATGACTGAATGTGTAAAAAAAATACTAGAATATGGATTTTTTATATTAAACTTAGATATTATAACTGTATCACATTTTAAAGAAAATATACGCTCTAAACGTGTTATAGAAAAATGTGGATTTGTATACGAAGGTACTCTTAGAAAAAGCTCTTTATTATATAATGGTACTTTAAAAGATAAGTGTTTATATTCTTTAGATAAAATAGAGTTTATTAACAATAATTAGGAGGAGATATGCGTAAAGTAGTTTTATATATGGCTATAAGTCTTGATGGATATATTGCTGATATAAATGGAGGTGTAAGTTGGCTATGTGGACAAGATATAAATAATAACTCTATGGATAGTTATTTAAAATTTATAAAAAATATAGATACTGTTGTTATGGGATATAACACATATAATCAAGTTGTTACAGAATTATCGCCAGATAATTGGGTATATAAAGGTCTAAAAAGCTATGTTGTCACAAAAAAATCTCTTAAACCTAATAAAGAAATAAATTTTATAAATAAAGATGTGTGTAAATTAGTAAAAGATTTAAAAATAAAAAAAGGCAAAAACATTTGGATATGTGGCGGAGCTAACATAGTTAATCAACTTATTAAACAAAATTTAATTGATATTTATCATATATCTATAATACCTACTATTTTAGGTAATGGTATCAAACTTTTTAATAATATTGATGATGAATTAAAATTAAAACTATTAAAAACTGAAAATTATAATGGCATTGTAGACTTAATATATGAACTTAGATAGCCTATTCTTATTTAATATATTTTAATAATAAATAATTCAAACTTTTATATATAGTAATAAAATAATATATAAAAAAGACTAGATAAAATGAACAAGTCCGTAAAAAATGGACAATAGAAAAAAGAGACCTCTTGTGGTAGAATTAAACTATCATAGGAGGT